>JAAUPH010000054.1 GCA_012035435.1 Sphingopyxis sp.
GTCGAAAAAAACCGCTTCATCCCTGAGGAAAGCGGCCGCCTGCTAACCGCTTTCCTCGAACGCTTTTTCACCCGCTATGTTGAATATGATTTTACAGCTGGCCTGGAAGAAGAGCTCGATGACGTCTCGGGCGGCCGCGCCCAGTGGCAGACAGTTCTCGATGCCTTTTGGCGCGATTTCAAACCGCGCACGGGCGAGGTGATGGAGCAAAAGCCGAGCGAGATCACCGCCGCGCTCGATCAGTTTCTTGGACCCTATCTTTTCCGGACAAGGGCGACGGCAGCGACCCGCGATTATGCCCCAAATGCGCGGTGGGTAGCCTTTCTTTGCGCGGCGGCAAATTCGGCCCCTTCATCGCGTGCAGCAATTATCCGGACTGCAAATTCACCCGCAAATTTGCGCAGCCCGGCGGTGGCGGCGAAGACAGCGGTCCAGAAGTCATGGGCACCGATCCCGTCAGCGGCGAAGAGGTCAGCAAACGCAGCGGCCGCTTTGGCCCTTATGTCCAACTCGGAGAAGGCAAGGAAGCCAAACGCTCCTCTATTCCGAACGACATCCCGGTTGAGGATTTCGACCTCGACTATGCGCTGCGCCTGCTTGCACTCCCGCGCGAAGTCGGTACGCATCCGGAGAGTGCCAAGCCGATCCTTGCAGGACTCGGCAAATACGGCCCCTATCTGCTCCACGACGGCAAATATGCCAAGCTGGCTGGCACCGCTGAAATTTTCGAAATCGGGATGAACGCCGCGGTAACCCGCATCGCTGAAGCGGCCAGTGGGGGAGGGCGCGCGCGTGGCAAAACGGAACCGCTCAAGACCTTCGGCCCGCACCCGACGAGCGGCGGCGAGATGAAACTGATGGCGGGGCGCTTCGGCCCCTATGTCACCGACGGCACCACCAATGCGACCCTGCCCAAGACAGCGGACCCCGATGCGATGACCGCTGAGGAAGCTGTCGCGCTGATCGATGCACGCGCGGCGAAGGGGCCCCCGGCGAAGGGCAAGAAAAAGGCGGCGGTAAAAAAGAAGGCACCTGCGAAGAAGGCAACCGCCAAAAAGGCGGCGAAAAGCTGATCGTCGTATCAATCCACCCAATCAAGCCCCATATCGCGGTACACTCCGCGGTCTTCGTCCCAATTGGCTTTTACCTTTACATGCAGGAAAAGGTGGACTTTGCGGCCCAGCAATTCGGCGAGTTCAGCCCGCGCCTTCGCGCCGATTTCCTTGATGCGGGCGCCCTTATGGCCCAGCACGATGGCGCGCTGGTTGTCGCGGGCGACGTAGATTTGCTGGTGGATTTCCGCGCTGCCGTCGGGGCGCGTCTTGAACAATTCGGTTTCGACAGTTGATTGATAGGGCAGCTCTTCGTGGAGCTGGCGGAACAGCTGTTCGCGCGTGATTTCGGCGGCGAGCATGCGTTCGGGCGCGTCACTGACCTCATCCTCTGGAAAATGCCACGTCCCCTCGGGCATGCGAGAGGTCAAATGCGCCTTCAGCTCGGCCACGCCGTCGCCGGTCTGGGCGCTAATGAAGAAAATCTCGGCAAATTTTGCCCGTGCGGCCAGATCTTCGGCCATGACGAGCAGCTTTTCCTTCTTCGCCAGATCGACCTTGTTGAGCACCAGAATGAGCGGCTCTTTGCGGTTCTGGAGGCCTGCAATCAGTCGCTCGACGCGTTCACCCAGCCTTGCGAGGGAATCGACCACCAGGATGATCGCCTCGGCATTGTCGATGCTACCCCACGCCGCCGCGACCATCGCGCGGTCGAGCCGCCGTTCGGGCGCGAAAATGCCGGGGGTGTCAATCAGGACGATCTGGGTATCGCCATCCATGGCCACGCCCATCAACCGCGTGCGCGTCGTCTGTGCTTTGGGGCTGACGATGGCGACCTTCTGGCCGACGAGCGCATTGACCAGCGTCGATTTGCCCGCATTGGGCGCGCCGACGACTGCGACGAAACCACAGCGCTGTGTCATTCACCTGTTCCTTCAAGCTGCGCGATGAGCGCGGTTGCTGCGGCCTTTTCCGCGGCCTGCTTGCTGCTGCCCTCGGCGGTTGCTTCGGCGAGTTTACCGATGGCGGCGCGGACGGTGAAGCGCGGGGCGTGGTCGGGGCCGTCGCGGCTGACCACGCTATATCGGGGGGCTTGCGCCCGCGGGCCAGCGCCCATTCCTGCAGCGCGGCTTTGGGATGTTTTGGCGCCGCACGCTGGCCCGCAATCATCGGTCCCCACTGCGCCAGAATAAAGTGCCGCGCTGCGTCCATCCCACCGTCCAGATAAAGCGCGCCGATCAAGCTTTCGATAACATCGGCGGCGATATTGTCGCTGTAACGCCCACCATCGCCGACGGCTTGTGGGCCAAGCTCGACCAGTTCGGGCAGGTCAAGCTGCCGCGCGATCACGGCGCAGGCCTCGCCCGATACTAGCGCATTAAAGCGCGACGACAGCTCGCCCTCCGGCGCGGCGGGATAGCGGGTGTAAAGTTCGGCCGAGATGACCAGCCCCAGCACCCGGTCACCCAGAAACTCAAGCCGCTGATAATCGGCTCGGCCGCTGCTACCATGGGTTAGCGCCTGCACATAGGGCGCGATGTCGCGGGCGCGGTGCCCGGTGATATGGGCTAGCGTATCGGCAAGGTCATCGCGGCTCAAAAGCCTTCCCCGATCCGGTCCCAGCGCGCGGCGGTGAACCAGCTGATCGGGTTAAACCAGCTTGCCGATCCGTCGGTCGCAAACATGCCGACCAGCGCTTTACCCACCAGATTATTTTCTGGGACAAGGCCGATGCCCGCGCCCTCGACCGGCGGGAAACGGCTGTCGCTGCTGCGGTCGCGGTTGTCACCCATCAGGAACAGCTGGCCTTCGGGTACAACTGTCAGCGGGAAGTTGTCTGCCGACGAATTGATCACATCAAGCGTGGGATAGCTTTTGCCATTGGGCAGCGTCTCACGATATTGCGGGTAGCGGCACTGGCGCACACCGTCGGGCCCGACTTCCTCAAACTGCATCGCAAAGCAGGGCAGGCTGCCATCCTTGCGCGCCGTGTCGACCATATTGGCAGTCACGGGGATCACCAGATCGGGCATTTTTTCCTTGGGAACAGCCTCGCCGTTCAGCCACAACACGCCATCGCGCACCTCGATGCTGTCACCGGGCAGGCCGATGACGCGCTTGATATAATCGACACTGTTGCCCGGCGGCGCCTTGAACACCGCGACGTCACCGCGCTCGGGGGTTTGGGCGAATATCCGCCCCGGAATTACGGGCATGCTGAACGGCATGCTGTGCTTCGAATAGCCATAGGCCATTTTGTTGACGAGCAGATAATCGCCGATCAGCAACCGCGGCTGCATCGATTCCGATGGAATGTTGAAGGGCGACAGGAAAAAGCTGCGGAAAATGATCACCGCGACGACCAGCCAGGCCAGAAAACGCGCGGTGTCGATGGCTTCCTCGCGGGCGCTCATCGGTGCGTCTTGGGGGGCGAGCGGGGCGGCTGCGATTTCTGTTGTTGAGATGGTGTCGGTCATCGGCGCGGCATTGGCGGCGAAAGGTGGCGGCGGTCAAGCAAATATGGGAGAAGAATGCGGCAATCACCGCTGGCATCGCTTCGGCGGGGCGCGTAGGGAAACCGCGCTGACGATCGTTGCCGGAGGATGATATGACTGGATTTGATGCCGCCTGGACCGCTTTGGACCAGTGGCAACCGCCCCGCATCGCCGATCTGGTGGCCAATGGCGCCGAGGCCCGGTTGGCCGAAATGGTGCGGCATGTAGCCGATATCCGGTTTGACTTCACCAAAACGCACCTCGACGAAGCCGCGATGACGGCGCTTGGTACCATAGCGGAGGCGGGCGATTATAACGGTCGCCGCCGAGCCTTGTTCGCAGGCGAGATCGCGAACCCAACCGAGGGGCGCGCCGCTGAACATACCGCCGAACGCGGTGAAGGCGCGGCCGACAGCGTCCGCCGCGCGCAACTGTTTCATCAGCGCATGCGATTGTTGATCGACGCGGTCGAGGCTGGGGCCTTTGGCGAAGTGCGCCATTTGCTGCATATTGGCATTGGCGGGTCGGCGCTGGGTCCAGATTTGCTGATCGATGCGCTGGGGCGACGATCGGACCGCTATGACGTTGCGGTCGTGTCGAACGTTGACGGCGCTGCGCTGCAAGCGGTGTTCGACCGCTTTGATCCCGCGACCACTTTGATCGCGGTTGCGTCCAAGACCTTTACGACGACCGAAACGATGCTCAACGCCGCATCGGCGCTGCAATGGCTGGAAGAAAATGGGGTAACCGACCCGTTCGGCCGGGTGATCGCACTGACCGCCAATCCTGACAAGGCAATGGAATGGGGCGTCGATGAAACCCGCGTCCTGCCGTTTAACGAAGCCGTGGGCGGACGTTATTCGCTCTGGTCGTCGATCGGCTTTCCCGCAGCGCTGGCGCTCGGCTGGGATGCGTTTGAGGAAATGCTGGAGGGCGCGGCGGAAATGGACCGTCATGTCCGCTTGTCCAACGGCGCGGACAATGTCGCGCTGGTCGCCGCATTTGCGGACCAGCTTTATACCAACCGGCTCGGGTGCCAAACCCGCGCGCTCTTTGCCTATGACGAACGGCTGCGGCTGCTGCCGAGCTATTTGCAACAGCTGGAGATGGAATCGAACGGCAAGTCGGTCGATCTGGCGGGCCAACCAGTGCGCCGTACCACCTCGGCGATCACCTGGGGCGGGGTGGGTACCGATGCGCAGCATGCGGTGTTTCAGCTGCTTCATCAGGGTACGCATCTGGTGCCGGTGGAGTTCGTCGTCGCGCGTGAGCCCGATCATCATCTCGATCCCGCGCACCATGAAGCCTTGGTGCAAAATTGTATCGCGCAGGGTGCCGCGCTGATGGCCGGGCGCGGACATGCGGATGGCGCGCGCGCTTATCCAGGCGATCGTCCTTCGACGACGATCCTGCTCGATCGGGTCACGCCGCGCAGCCTAGGGGCGCTGCTATCCTTTTATGAGCACCGCACCTTTGCCAATGCGGTCATGCTGGGCATCAATCCCTTTGACCAGTTCGGTGTCGAGCTGGGCAAAGAAATGGCCAAGGCGGTCAGCGAGGGCGGTGATTTCGATGTCGCGACGCGGGCGTTGATGGCGGCGGCTTTGGACGATGCATCACTCTGATCGACGCGCTCGATTGGGGAACAGCGTCATTCTTCCCATATTGGAGTAACCGGCAGCGCATCGGCAACGAAAGACAGCGATATGAGCGAGTTTGATTTCGACCTGTTCGTCATTGGCGCAGGATCAGGCGGTGTGCGCGCATCGCGCATCGCAGCGTCGCATGGCGCGAGGGTTGCGGTGGCCGAGGAGTATCGCGTCGGCGGCACCTGTGTCATTCGCGGCTGCGTGCCGAAGAAGCTATTGGTCTATGGATCACATTTCGCAGAAGATTTGGCCGACGCGCGTCGGTTTGGGTGGAACACGACCGGCGCGACGTTCGATTGGCCCACCTTGCGCGATAATGTTGCGGCAGAGGTGACGCGGCTGGAGGGGCTGTATGGCCAGACGCTGGCGAACAACAATGTCATCCGCTTTGATCAACGTGCGACCATTGCCGGTCCCAACCGCGTCGCACTGGCGGATGGCGCTATCGTTACCGCCGCCAACATCCTGATCGCCACCGGCGCAGTTCCGCTGATGCCCGATGTACCGGGCGCCGAATATGGTATCTCGTCGAACGAAGTGTTTGCGCTCGACACGCTGCCGAAGCGCGCGGTGATTGCGGGTGCGGGCTATATCGCCAATGAATTCGCCGGGATATTTCATGAACTGGGCGTAGAGGTGACGCTGGCGACGCGCGGCGACCGGATGCTGCGCAGCTATGATCAGGAAATTGTCGATCGGCTGGTCGATATCAGCCGCGCCAAAGGCATCGACATCCGGTTCAATTTTCCCTTTGCGGGCATTGAACGCCGCGATGACGGCAGCTTGATCGTGCTGGGCGGCGATGCTGGCGATATCGAGACAGACCTTGTCCTGTTCGCAGTAGGCCGGGTGCCGAATAGCGCGGGACTTGGTCTTGAAGAGGTCGGGGTCGCCATCGGGCCCGACAGGGCGGTCATTGTCGATGACCATAGCCGCACGACTGTTCCGGGCATTTTTGCGGTTGGTGATGTCACCAACCGGGTGCAGCTGACTCCCATCGCCATTCGGGAGGGGCATGCGCTGGCCGACACGCTGTTCGGCGGTAAGCCGCGCATCGTCGATTATCGTGCGATACCGACGGCCGTTTTTGCCAATCCGCCGCTCGCCGGGGTAGGGCTCACCGAAGCAGCGGCGCGGGCGGTGGCGGCCAATGTTCAGGTCTATCGTTCGGATTTTCGTGCTATGAAAAATGTGCTCGCGGGTCGCAACGAGCGGGCGTTGTACAAGATGATCGTGGATGGCGACACCGACCGCGTGCTGGGCCTGCATATCATCGGACCCGAAAGCGGCGAGATATTGCAGGCGGCGGCGATCGCGGTGAAGGCGGGCCTGACCAAGGCCGCGTTCGACGATACCGTCGCGTTGCACCCCAGCATGGCCGAAGAGCTCGTCCTGATGAAGTAACCGGTTGCGCTTTGCAACGCGTATTGCGCCCGTTCGCCCCGTCTCCTAGCGTCTTTTAAAACTGGGCGGAGGGAGATTGCGGATGTCGGGCACTGTTTTGGTCACCGGGGGTTCGGGCTATATTGCCGGGTTCATCATCCGCCAACTGATTGGCGAGGGGTGGACGGTGCACACGACCATCCGCAACCTCGCCCGCGAAGCCGAAGTGCGGGGTTGGCTTGCGGTGGATGACAGCAAACTGAAATTCTTCGCCGCCCACCTGATGTCCGACGAAGGCTGGGCCGAAGCGGTGGTGGGGTGCAGTCATGTTGCGCATGTCGCATCGCCGCTGCCGTCGAACGCGCCGAAGAGCGATGATGAACTGATCATCCCGCGCGCGAGGGTGCATTACGGGCACTGCGCTTTGCCCAGTCGGCGGGGGTTAAACGGGTGGTGCTGACCAGCTCGGTCGCCGCCATCGCCTATGGTCATGGCCGCAGCAAACAGCATTTTACCGAGGCCGACTGGACCAATGTCGATAGCCCCGATGCCTATGCCTATGTGAAGTCGAAGACTATCGCTGAACGCGCGGCGCGCGAATGGATGGTGGCGAATGGCGGAGGCATGGAGTTTGTCACGGTCAACCCGTCATTGGTGCTGGGGCCGCTGCTCACCGGCGATTTCTCGACCTCGCTGGAGGCGGTCAAGAAACTGCTCGAAGGATCGATGCCGGGATTACCCAATTTCGGCTTTTCGGTGGTCGATGTGCGTGACGTCGCCGATTTGCACGTCAAATGCCTGACCGCACCGAATATGGCGAACGAACGCTTTATTGCTGCCGGGCCATTCCTGTTTATGAACGATGTAGCGGCGATCCTGAAGGAAGGGCTGGGCGCGGACGCGCGCAAGGTGCCGACGCGCAAGCTGCCCGATTTCCTCGTCAAACTGTCGGCGCTGTTTGATCCGGTCGTGCGGCAGATTACGGGCGAACTCGGCAATGTGCGCGACACGTCGGCGCAGCATGCCTTTGAGGTGTTTGGCTGGAAAACGCGCGATGCGCGCGTAACCATTGTTGAAACCGCGCAGGATATGATCCGGCTGGGCGTGGTCAAGGTTTAGTTCCGTTAGTCGGAGAATCTTGCCAAATGCTTCAACTCCCGCCATCGCCATTCTCAAGCAACGGCCAAGGGAGCAGGCATGTCGGCGAATATCGCGGAAATGGAACGGCGGCGTGCAGCGGCGCGGCTGGGCGGCGGGCAGAAACGCATCGATACGCAGCACAGCAAGGGCAAGCTGACGGCGCGGGAGCGGCTGGATATCCTGCTCGACGAAGGAAGTTTTGAAGAGCTCGACATGTATGTCGAACATAATTGTACCGATTTTGGGATGGCGGATCAGAAAATCCCCGGAGATGGCGTGGTCACCGGCAGCGGCACGATCAACGGGCGCCTCGTCTATGTCTACAGCCAGGATTTCACCGTGTTCGGTGGCGCGTTGTCCGAACGCCATGCGCAGAAAATCTGCAAGGTGATGGACAAGGCGATGCTAGTGGGCGCGCCGGTCATCGGCCTGAACGACAGTGGCGGCGCCCGCATTCAGGAGGGTGTGGCGAGCCTTGGCGGCTATGCTGAAGTGTTCCAGCGCAATGTGCTGGCGTCGGGCGTGGTACCGCAGATCAGCTTGATCATGGGGCCCTGTGCCGGCGGCGCAGTTTATTCACCGGCGATGACCGATTTCATCTTCATGGTGAAGGACAGCAGCTACATGTTCGTCACCGGCCCCGATGTGGTCAAGACGGTGACCAACGAAGTGGTGACACAGGAAGAATTGGGCGGCGCGATCAGCCACACCAGTAAGTCAGGCGTCGCCGACAATGCGTTCGACAACGACATTGATGCCTTGCTGAATGTCCGCGAATTTTTCGACTATTTGCCCGAAAACAACAAGGCCGGCGTGCCGCAGCGTCCGACGAGTGATCCGTGGGACCGTACCGAGCCCAGCCTGGACACACTGATCCCCGCCAGCGCGACCATGCCCTATGACATGCACGAACTGATCCGCAAAACCGTCGACGAGGGCGATTTTTTTGAGGTGCAGCCGAATCATGCGGCGAATATCATCGTCGGCTTTGGGCGGATCGAGGGGCGCACCGTTGGCATCGTCGCCAACCAGCCGCTGGTGCTGGCGGGTGTGCTCGATATCAATTCTTCGAAAAAAGCGGCGCGCTTTGTGCGCTTCTGCGATGCGTTTGAAATTCCGATCGTCACCTTCGTCGACGTCCCCGGCTTCCTGCCCGGTACGGCGCAGGAATATGGCGGGATCATCAAGCATGGCGCGAAACTGCTGTTCGCCTATGCCGAGGCGACCGTGCCCAAGATTACCGTCATCACGCGCAAAGCCTATGGAGGCGCGTATGACGTCATGGCATCAAAGCATCTGCGCGGGGATTTGAACTATGCCTGGCCGACGGCGGAGATCGCGGTGATGGGCGCGAAAGGCGCGGTGGAGATCATCTTTCGCGGGCTGAGCGCGGAGGAGCAGGCGGTGAAGACCGCGGAATATGAGGAACGCTTCGCCAACCCGTTCGTGGCGGCGAGCAAGGGGTTTATCGATGAGGTGATCCATCCGCGGAATACGCGGAAGCGGGTAGCGTTGGGTTTGCGGAAATTACGCAACAAAGCTTTGGAGAACCCGTGGAAGAAGCATGATAATATACCGTTGTGACCGAAAGTTGGCTTTTCACCCTGTTTATCGGAGTGAGTGTTTTCAGCCTGTGTTGTCGAAACCTTTGGCAAGCATGTCGCACTTCTACGATCATTTATCGACCCGACGTGTGGGATCGGGATGATCACCCTGTTCTGTTCTGGATGGTTGTCGGACTTTGTAGCTTGTTTGCGATTGCTATGGTGATCATGCTGATTGAACAACGGCTGGAAATAACTGACGGCTTTCGGGGGATGTTTAGATGAAACTCGGTCGCTTCAACCACATCAGCGTCGTCACGCCCCAACCTAAATTCCTTCGTCACCCCCGCGAACGCGGGGGTCCATCACCAGCGGCTTGAATTTTGAGGGCGGGGGATGGATTCCCGCCTTCGCGGGAATGACGAAAGTGGAGTAGGCCAATGAGCGAGAGAGAACTGACATTAGCCGAACTCGAAAATGAGGAATTCCGGCGACAATTGCAGCAAGAGTTGGATCGGTTGTCGCCGAAAGAGCAGGCAGAATTCGAAGTATTGGTCGGGCAAGCAAACGAAGCATTGCCTGTGATGCGTGCGTCGTTTGACAGAATGGAGGCCAAGATGAACGAGATGGCAGCGAGCGTTTCTGAAATCAAAGCGTCAGTGTTGCGTGTCAACGCTCGCCTCGATAAAATCGAGACCAATCTTGGCGAGGACTTCGACGGATGGATGCCGGACAGATGAAACTCGGCCGCCTCAACCATATCGGCGTCGCGACGCGTCCATCACCGCCAGCATCGCATTCTACCGCAACGTCATGGGCGCGACGCACATTCATGAACCTTTCGACCTGCCCGAGCAGGGGGTGAAGGTATGTTTCGTCGATACTCCTACCCATTCGGGGATGGACGGCACGCAGATCGAGTTGATCGAGCCGCTGCCCGGCAACAGCAGTATCGCCGCTTTCCTTGAAAAGAACCCGCAGGGTGGGCAGCATCATGTCTGCTATGAAGTGCCCGACATCCACGCCGCCAAGGCGTGGTTCGAAGGGCAGGGGAAGCGCGTGCTGGGCGAGCCGCGCATTGGTGCGCATGGGACACTGATTTTCTTCGTCCACCCCAAGGATATGGGCGGCGTGTTGACCGAGATTATGGAGACGCCGAAGGGGCATTAATCCCTCTCCCATCGGGAGAGGGGCGAGGGGTGAAAAGACTTCACGCAGTTTCGTCACCCCACCTTGGCGTCAGTCAGGCTGAAGTTGTCCCTGCGCCAGCGCCGCAATATGGGCTGCGCCAATTCCGCAGCATCCGCCGACCAGAGTCGCGCCGGACGCCACCCGTTGCCGCGCCCAGCGCACATAGGCGTCGGGGCCAAGGTCGCTGCGAGTCTGCTGAAGATCGACATTGGCGGCTTTTTGGTCAGCCGCGGCGGCGAAGCCATTGGCATAGACGCCAATCGCCAGATCACCGGCGCCGATCGCCTGCTTGGCTTCGCGCACGGCCGCGTCCATCGCCTCCGGGCGGCTGCAATTGAACAGGATCGC
>JAAUPH010000055.1 GCA_012035435.1 Sphingopyxis sp.
CGCAACCTGCAACGCAGCATCGCGCGGAGCCGCCACAATCGCCTGCGCCAGTTCGCGCTCGCGCTCCAGCAGTGCTGCGCGTCCGACCGACACGCCATCATCGCCGCAGCTGCCCAAAAGCAGCGCGGTAAGCAGGGTCAGGACAAGGCGAAACCCACGCACCTAAACCTGCAAATCATATTGTTTCAGCAGATCATACAGCGTCGGGCGACTAATCCCGAGCAGCTTGGCGGCGGTCGAGATATTGCCGTCGCTCTGCGCCAGCGCGCGGCGGATAGCGATCCGGTCCGCTGCCTCGCGCGCCGCGCGCAGGTTCAGATACCCCGCTTCATCCGCGCCGCCCTTGTCGCTGAAATCCAGATCATCGGCGGTGACCAGCTTGCCATCGGCCATGATCACCGCACGCTTGATACGGTTTTCCAGCTCGCGGACATTGCCCGGCCACCCCCAATTGTCGATCAGCGCCAGCGCGTCAGGCGCCAGCCCCTTAACCTTCGGGTTCAGCTTCGCGGCGAAACTCTGCACGAAATGCCGCGCGAGCAGCACCGCGTCGCCCGGCCGTTCGGCGAGCGAGGGGATGCGCACGACAATCTCGGCAAGCCGATAATAAAGATCTTCGCGAAAGCTGCCCTCTGCCACCATGGCGTCAAGGTCGCGGTGCGTTGCGCACACCACCCGCGTATCGACCGGAATCGGCTTGCGCCCGCCAACGCGCTCGATCACCCGTTCCTGCAGGAAGCGCAGCAATTTGACCTGTAACGGCAATGGAATGTCGCCGACTTCGTCCAGAAACAGCGTGCCGCCATGCGCGAGCTCTATTTTGCCCTCGGTGGCCTTGACTGCGCCGGTGAACGCCCCCTTTTCATGCCCGAACAGCTCGCTTTCGAGCAGATTTTCGGGGATGGCGGCGCAGTTGATCGCAACCATATTGCCACTGCGCCGCGGCCCAGCATCATGGATGCCGCGCGCCAGCAATTCCTTGCCGGTCCCACTCGCGCCGAGCAGCATCACCGACACATCGGCACCCGCCACGCGCTCAATGGTGCGGGCGACTTTCAGCATTTCGGTCGCGCCGGTGATCATGGTGCCCAGCACCCGATTGTCGCTGCCAGCGCGCGAGGCCAGCCGCTGATTCTCCACCTCAATCGCGCGCACATGCATCGCGCGCCGGACGATCAGGCCGAGTTCGTCAATGTCGATCGGCTTTTGGTAAAAATCCCATGCACCCGCCGCAATCGCCTCCTGTGCGCTTTCACGTGCGCCATGGCCCGACGCGACAATGACCTTGGTATCGGGCTTTTCAGCCAAGATTGCCGATAGGAGCCGCAATCCTTCGGTGGCCCCATCGGGATCAGGCGGCAGGCCCAGGTCGAGCGTGACGACATCGGGTTCCTCGGCGCGCAGCAGCGTCATCGCCGCATCGAAATCACCCGCGATCAGCACCTCATGCGCGTCGTACGCCCATTTCAGCTGACGCTGCAGCCCGGGATCGTCTTCGACCACCAGCAGCTTGGCCTTGATGTCGTTCACCATGATGCTCACGCCGCGCGTTCCTTTCCTGTCGTATCTTCCCCAGCAACCGCGCGCGGCAGCCACAGCGAAAAGCGCGTGCCTTCGCCTTCATGACTTTCCACATCCAGCCGCCCGTTCATCGCGCGGGCCAGCTGCAATGCCTCGAACGCACCCAGCCCAAAGCCATTGTCCTTGGTCGATACGAAGGGCTTGAACAGCTTGGTGCGAATGAAGTCGCGTGACATGCCGCTGCCATGGTCGATCACATCAATCCGCACCTCGGCCCCGTCGGCACTTGCCGCGATCAATATGGGCGTGTCTGCCGGACTGGCATCGATGGCATTGGCGATCAGATGGTTCAGTATCTGTGCCACCGCCTGTGCATCGCCGGTCAGGTCCAGCCCGTCATCGCAGCCGGTCGACACCGGATGTCGCCGCCCCGCGTCAGCCGCAAGCCGCGTGAGCAGCGGGGCGACCTTTACACTGGTGCAACGCACCGCACCCTGCCGCCCCTGCGATGACAGCCGGTGCAACAGCTCGTTCATCCGCGCGACCGACAGTTTCAGCGTTTCGATCATGTCGGCGCGAAATTCGGGATTCTCGGCATGGCGTTCGGCATTGGCGGCGAGCAGTCCCAACTGGCTCGCCAGATTTTGACATCATGCATGATGAAGGCAAAGCGGCGGTTGAACTCATCGAAGCGCCGCGCTTCTGACAATTCGGCCTGGCTTTGCATTTCCGCAATATGGCTGGCCGCTTGCCGCCCGGAAATGCGCAGTACGTCCAGATCTTCCCAATCGAGCTGGCGCGGCGTCACGGGGCGCTGGAGCACCGCAATGCCCACCATCCGCCGGAGATGGAGCAGCGGCATGACAACCCAGATGCGCTGGTCGGCAAGCATCCATTGCGGCAGCATTATGCGCCCCTGATCATTGCGATCCCCACCGCTGCGCAGCTCATCAACATCGACAATCAACGTGCGTTCCTGAAGGACATAAGCCTCGCGCGTCGCAATCTGGTCGCTGCCATCGAGCGCGGCGGGCCACTGCCAATGATCATTGGTCCGGTAATTGCCGTCCGCATCAGCGGTCATCACCAGAACCGCCGGGCTGCCGGCAAGCTCACCCAGCGCGCGGGCAATGCGGCGGAACGGCGGATCATTGTCGCCCTCCTGCCCCTCGATGGTTGCGGTAAACCGCATCCATTCGGCGCGATAGTCATAGCGATGTTCGAAAAAATGTTTGGACAGCATGACCATCAACCATGCCCGTGCGCGCGGCAGGGCAAAGAAGATCGCGCCAGAACCAAGCGCTAGGATCAACAGCACCCCTTGCGCCAATTCCCCATAATCGCCGCCGACGAGCTGGGCGAACGCTCCCGTCACGGCCATGATCGTCAGATAGACGGCAAGGCCAAAGATCGCGAGCGTGCGCACGGCAATGGTGCGCGACAGGCGGATGCGGTCGCGGCCGGTGTCGAGCGCCACCAGCACCAGCGCTGGCAGGACGAACAGCGCGAACAGCGGCTCAAGCGCAATCAGCGTTGATGGGGCAGAGCCCGACAGCCAGCCAAGCAAATGGATGTTCAGCGTATAGGCCCATAGTGCCGCAATTCCGCCACCAACAACGATCACCGGCATCCGCACGCCTTCGCCGCGATGCCGCGCGAAATGCTCCACCAGCAGCAATCCGCCCGACGCCGTGACCATATCGACAAGTCGCATGCCATCGCTGTCCAGTCCCGGACGGATTGGGAGGCCGCCGAGCGCAACGTCCAGCAGGGCAAATCCGGCAAAAACAGCGGCGACCAGATCGATGACGATCAAAGTCAGCAAGATCAGGCGGATGGATTGGCTTTGCGCGCCCTTGGCTGTTCCGCGAAACGTCATCGCCAGCCATGCCACAAAAGCCAGATTGCGCAGCACATCAGCAAATATGACCTGCGGGCTATTCGCGCCATAGATGAACCAGCCACCGCTCCACAGGGCCAGCGAGCCCGTCACCGCAACCAGCGCGCCCCGCGACGGCATCAGCGCACGCATCCGTGCGCCCGGCTGCAGCATCAGCCATAGCGTCACGGCGCCAAAGGCACATAGCGCCAGCCCGGCGAACAAGCCGCTCAGCGATGCTAACCAGCCAGTCATGGCCGCGCCCCGCCCATCACCGCGCCCCCGTCGGCCACAACACGACCCGCACCGTTTGCAGCAGGATCAACAGATCCAGAAATGGCGAGTAATTTTTGGCATAGTAAAGATCATATTCGAGCTTCGCCCGCGCATCCTCGACCGACGCGCCATAGGGATAGTTGATCTGTGCCCAGCCGGTCAGCCCCGGCTTCACCATATGCCGTTCGGCATAATAGGGCATTTTCTGTTCCAGCTCAGCGACAAAGCTGGGGCGTTCGGGGCGCGGCCCGACAAAGCTCATATCGCCCTTTAGCACGCACCAGCATTGCGGCAGTTCATCAATGCGCAGTGTGCGTAAAATCCGCCCGATCCGTGTCACGCGCGGGTCATTTTCGGCCGCCCAGACCGCCTGCCCCTGCGCCTCGGCATCGGTGCGCATCGAACGCAATTTCCAGATGTCATAGGCCTCACCATATAGGCCCACCCGCGACTGGCGGTACAGCACCGGGCCGCGGCTATCGAACTTGATCGCAATCGCGGCAATCGCCACCACGGGCAGCGACGCAAGCAGGACCATCAGACTGGCGAAGATATCGAACAATCGCTTGCTGACCCGCCCGACCCGCTGGCTCGCCGAAAATCCGTCGGAGAAAATGAGGACGCTGGGATTGGTCGTGGCGAGATCAACCCGGCCCGTTTCGCGCTCCAGAAAGCTCGCCATGTCGTTGACATGCACGCCGGTCGTCTTGATCCGCAACAGGTCGGCCAGCGGCAGCGCATTGCGCCGTTCCTCCAGCGCCAGCACCACCTCACCGGCGCCCAAGCCCATGACATGCTCCGACAGATTGTCGATCGCGCCGCGCCGCACGGCGCTATCTATCTCGTACGGGCTGTCGGTCATGGCAACATAGCCGACAACCTCGAACCCTGCTCCCGGCTGATCCGCCAGCGCGCCGATCCGCGCCGCGCGCCGCCCCGCACCCAGGACCAATACCCGGCGGCGAAACTGATCGGCACCGACCATGTGCATCAGCAACAGCCGGATGACGAACAGCGTCGCGATCGCCACCGCCATCGCGTAAATGCTGTTCGCACGCCATAAGGTCAGTTCGGGCAGAACAAAGCGGACGAGCGAGAGGAAAATGACCCCCAGCGACACGCCCGCCAGCATCCGCGCCGTGCCAAAGCGCATCGAACGCAGCGCCTCGCTGCCATAAAAGCCCGTTGCCATCATGCCGAGCTGCAACGTGATCGAAAAGGTGAGCAGCGGCGCCACCCGGTCGGCGGGCGAGCCCACCGCCATGCCGATCTGATGCGCATACAGCCGCCAGCCGGCCTCCGCCGCCAGCAACAGCGTTGCCAGCTCGACCAGCCACAGCCAGATTACCGCATGGGGCACATAATGTTTGAACAATCGAAACATGGCGAAACGCTCTCTTCGCCCTGCCCATAAGGCGCACCTATTGAATGTCGGTTAATTTTACACTCAGCATGATGGAACGACGCTGCTGTCGATTCATTTTACATTCAGTGGATGACGATTAGCCGCAGTAATCGATTGACATCGGTCGCTGCTCAGGGAGAAAATCAATGAAAACTGCAACATTCTGGATGACCGCTTCGGCGCTCGCGCTGGCCTCGACGCCCGCGATGGCGATCGATCCCAAGGCCAAGCCGGTCACCACTGCTGCAGCCACATCCGCCACCTATGCGCAGGATGATGGCGGTCGCAAAGTTGCAGGCGTCGGCGGCATCTTCGGCTGCTCGGCCGATGGCAGCAAACAGGAAATCGGAGCGGTCGCAGGGGGCGTGCTCGGCGGCTTTCTTGGCAATCGCATCGCGGGACGCGGCAGCCGCACGCTTGGCACTTTGCTTGGCGGCGCGCTCGGTGCAGCGGCTGGATCGGCACTCGGCTGCAAGCTACAAAAAAATGATCGCGACAAAGCCGAACGCGCGGTCGAGCAAGCCGTGCTGACCGGCCAAGACCAGAGCTGGACCAACCCCGAAACCGGCGCATCGGGCAGCGTCGATGTCGATCAGGATTTGGTCAGGGCCGGGCTTGGCGACCTCAAAATGGGGCGCGGTGTCGAACCGGCATCAGGTTATTCGGCCGTGAACGCCGCCTATGTTGCCACCACCAACGCCAACGTTCGCGCTGCGCCGTCAACCAGCGCCGCCGTATTGACCCGCCTCGCCACCGGCCAGCGCGTGTGGGTTCCGGCGCAAGTGAGCGGCCAAAACTGGTATCTCATCTCCGACGGCGGCGTCGCACAGGGCTATGTCTCCGCCCCGCTAATGAAGCGCGCGATCGCCAGCCAGATCGCCGCCAACAATTGCAAGATGGTCACCCAAACCGTGAACGTCCCCGGCCAGGCTGCGCAGAGCGAGAAGCTGCAGGCGTGCAAGGGCAGCGACGGCAATTGGTCGATGACACGCGTCTGATAGCCCAGCCGCCATCACCCGAAATGCGCACCCACGCTCGCTGAAATCCGCGCCAGTGTCGCCCCCCGCACCGCGCGCTTGTTCGCAGCATAAGTTTCACCAGGCAGCGTCGCCAGCTGCGCCGCAATCCCCATCGCCGTCGCCTCCACCGCGTCGGGCGCAGCCAGCACATCAAGATAGCCCGCGTCCACCGCACCTTCCGGGTCATAGATTAAAGCCTGCACCAGCGCGCGGGTCAGGTGGCGCGGGCTCAGCCGGTCACGCGACAGCTCCAGCGCAAAAATCGGCAGCACCATGCCATTGGTCGTCTCATTCGCGCCAATCTTGAACTCCCCCGCCGCGCCCACGCGCGTATCGCATGCATGGAGAATAAACGCCCCCATCGCAATCGCATGGCCGGTGCAGGCCGCCACCACGGGCAGCGGACCACCATAAAGCCGCACCAGCAGTTTCGCGCCCTCATCGAGCAGCCGCCCAATCCCCTCAGCCCCCAAAGTAGCAAAGGCTCGCAAATCAAACCCGCCCGAAAACCGTCCGGGACGCCCCGCCAGTACAACCGCCTTGGCCCCCGCCTCCGCCGCATCCAGCGCGCGATGCAGCGCCTCGATCATCTCAAAATTCATCGCGTTGGCCTTGCCATCATCCATGCGGATCAGGGCGATGTCATTTTGTATGGAGATGGTCACGGGCATGGGCGTGGTCCTGCAAACTGCGGTGGCGTAGCTTAGGCTGAGCTTTACGTTTACGTCAACTGCGGTCTAGTCGATGGCCGCGAAGTTAGCATCAAACGCAGCCCTAAAGTCGCCAACGATGCCAAAGTTGTATCTGCGATCGATTATCATTAGCAGGCCTCGAAAGGAGTTTTGAGAATGATTCGCAGATATGCTTCTAGTGCCATAGTGCTGGCCTTAATCGCCGGTGTACCAATGCCAGTGATGGCGCAGGTGGCCGACGACGACGGCTTTGCAAGCGATCCCACTACCGAAATCACCGTCACCGGGTCCAGGATCGGCGCCGCACTGGACGATATGCCGACCGCCATTTCTGTTCTGGGCCGCGAAGACTTGTCCAGCCAATTCCGTCTGTCCAGCAACCTGCTACGCGCGCTGGACGCCACGGTGCCGGGTCTGAATGTTTCCAGCGGCGACCGGTCGCAAAGTACGACAACGATCCGCGGGCGCACACCAAGTTTCCAGATCAACGGTGTGCCGGTTAATCAAGGCCTGCGCCCATCCAACAGCAATAGTGCAGTCCAGATCAGCCCCTATGGCCTTGACCGGATCGAAGTGGTGCGCGGCGCAACCGCCCTGTTCGGCGCGGGGTCACCCGGCGGGATCATTAACCTCATCACGCGGCGCGCGACGACCGACCGGGTGGAAATTGATGCGGTCGCGCAGACGGTCTTCAACACCAACAATGCGGGTGGCTCGTTCGCCAATGACCTCTACGCTGGCATCGGTCAGAAACTTGGCGTCTTCGATTATTATGCCGGGTTCGGATATCAGAATTACGGCGTCGAACGCGACCCGAACGGTACGCGGTTGCCGGGGACCGAGTTTACCAGCCTAGCGCTGAACGGCTCGCTCGGCTGGGAGGTATCAAGCCAGACGCGGCTGCGGTTTACCGGGACTTGGTATCGCGAAAATCCGGGGCAGGAATATAATCAGGACGGCGCCGACATCGATGCCGGAACGGTGTTTCCGCGCGTCATCACGGTCAACCCCAATCCGTTTCGCGAACAAGCCCGCGATGGCCTCTACACCCTGGCACTCAGCGTCGAGAGCGATGATGTGCTGGGGCATAAATTGTTGGCCGCCGCCTATCATCAACGCCAGCAATTCCGGCAGCGCGCCAATTTTCAGGACGCCAACGGCGGCGCCGATGATTTCTTCAGCGATGATCGCACCAATCAGACCACCGGCCTGCGGTTGACGCTCGCGCGCAAATTCGCGCTGGGCCAGTCGGCGGATCTCGGTATCGAATATGGCGTCGATTATCAGCGTGACAATCTGATCCGGCTGCTGCTCGATCCGTCCGATCCGGCAACCGTCACCGGGTTCATCGCGCCCGACGTAACGCTCAACACCACCGGACTATTTGGTCAGGCGACGCTAACGATGGGTCGGTTCAAACTGTCGGGAGGGGCGCGGCAGGAGCTTTATCGCGGTAAGATTGGCACCAAGCTCGCCGATCTTGGCCTTCCCGGCACGGGCACGCCCGGCAATCTCAAAAAAGAAGATCTGCTGCTGCTCAACGCCGGGCTGGTCTATGATCTGACCAACCGGTTCCAGCTTTACGCCAGCTTCAATGAGGGCGCGGAATTGACCCAAATTGGCCGCGCGGCGCGCCGGGCGACCGATCCCGGCCTGATCAGTCCGCAGCCTGCAATCTCCGAACAATATGAAGTCGGCGCGCGCGGCAATGTCGGCGTGGTCAAGCTCAGCCTGGCCGGCTTCTATTCGCGGTCACAGGCGGCGTCGCTGCTGCAAGCCGATCCAAGCTGTGCGGGCCAGTCCTTCTGCCCCCTTATCCCCTTGCGCGCGCGCAACGCGTGTGGGGCGTCGAAGGCTCGGTCGATTGGAGCCCGACCGACACCCTCGACCTTGGCGGGATTTTCACATGGCAACGCGGCGAAATCTTCGATGACGATGAAGCCCGCTTCATCCCCTTCGGAGCCGACACAGTGTCGCCAACCCGCTTCACAGCCTATGCGGCGTGGCGGCCGACAGCGAGGCTAAGCACGCGGCTGCAGGCCACTTATGTTGCGGCAGCCAATTTCTTTTCGACCACGGAGCAGGTCAATTTGGGCCTAATCAACACCCCGGCTTACTTCATTGCCGATCTGAACATTGGTTACAAAATCGGCCCCGGAGAGATTTCGCTCGGGATCGCCAACCTGTTTAACCGCGAATATGAAAATGTGACCAGTCTCGCCCGCGGGTTCACGCGGTCCTTCGCCGTCGGACGGCAAGTAACCATCGGGTATCAGGCGCGTTTTTGAGGCGTGGTAGCGATGACGACGGCCATGAAAGCCACACCAGAAGGCCGCCGCAAACAGGTGCCGCTCGGCTTTTGGCTACATTCCATCTTCGGCCTGAAGCTCAGCCTGTTTCTGGGGTTTGTCTGCCTGACCGGCACGATCGCCACGGTCAGCCACGAAATCGAATGGCTGTACAAACCACAGCTCAGGGCGACAGCGGTTACAGGACATACCGATTGGGCGCGATGTGGGATGCGGCAGCCCGCGCCCATCCCAAAGCCGCCATCACCGGCATTGGGAGTTTCGACCGCAACGACGCGAGCTATTTTGTAAAATCGGTTTCCGCCACAGACGCAACGGCGAAGATTTCGCCATCTATGTCGATCCGGGCACGGCGCGCGTCACAGGCCATGAGTATGGCCGCAGCTTTCAGGATTTCATGCGCGCGCTCCATTACTACCTGTTCGCGCCGGGTGCGATCCCGATGTACATCGTCACGTCGCTCGGCTTTGTGCTAATCCTTTCGCTCGTCACCGGATTGATTGCGTACAAGAAATTCTGGCGCGGTTTCTTTCGCAAACCCCGCTGGCATCGCGACCGCCGCACCTGGTTTGGCGATCTGCATCGCTTGATCGGACTATGGTCGCTGTGGTTCGTCGCGGTGATCGGCCTGACGTCGATCTGGTATTTTGTCGAACATGCAGGGCTTGAGCTGAACACGGCGGAACCGACGATCGTGGCGACCGCGGGCATGCCGGCGGTCGATGGCGTTCAAATCAACCGCTGGGTCGCCAGTGCAAAGCGGCGGATGCCGGGCCTTGCGATTACCGGAATTGCCTTGCCCTATGACGTTGGGGGGGCCGTCATTGTCCAAGGCCAATGGCAGGCCTGGCTGGTCCGTGAACGCACCAACGCAGTCTTTATCAACCCCGCCACCAACCGCATTACCGGCACGCGCGTTGCACATGGCATGGGCGTGGGCGAACGCATCGTGCATACCGCCGACCCACTGCATTTCGGGACATTTGGCGGTTTGGCGACAAAGCTGATCTGGGTGGCATTCGGCCTCGCCCTCACGGCGATGGCGGGCAGCGGTGCCTATATCTATGCCAAGCGGACGAAAATCGCCCTGTCATCGGGCGTGACTATCGCATTTCTCGACTATCTCGGCGCATGGAAATGGCCAAGCGTGATAACGATCGCTGGCGTGCCGATCATCAGCTTTTGGTTCTGGTAGAGCCCCTGCCCTCCTACCCCGCAAAATCAAACGGTGACCGCCCCCGCTCGCGGTCATTGAACATCAACGGCCGCCCAACCGGCGGGATCGACCGTTGCGGGCAGTTCGTCCGCGCGCATTTGCGGCAGCCGAGGCCGATGGCGGTAGCGGGGCGCGGATCATGTCGATGCTCCGCGCCGCCGCCTCCAGCGGCGCATGCCCGGCATAGTCGTCCGCCGGATGGAACAGCCGCAGGTGCATCACTGCGAGAAACCCGTCTGCCTCCCGCACGATGCGCCGCACCTCGCCGCCGAGCAAGGGTTCGGCCCGCTCGCCGCCATCCATGCGGCTGAAGTCATGGTCGATCGCGAAGCCAAGTGGGACCTTGCGTATCTCGAAAAGGCCGGGCTCGCCGAGCAATGGGCCCACTGGACCGGTGACCCCGCGACCGCAACGGCTTGAACGCGCCCTCCACTCAAACCTAAGC
>JAAUPH010000056.1 GCA_012035435.1 Sphingopyxis sp.
CGTAGATCTCGTATTTTGCGCCGACGTCGATGCCGCGGGTGGGTTCATCAAGGATCAGGATATCTGGGCCCGCGAACAGCCACTTCGACAGGACGACCTTCTGCTGGTTTCCGCCGGAGAGATTGACCGTGGTCTGGTACACGGAGGAACAGCGGATGGCGAGATCCTTCCGCTCGTCATCCGAGAGATGAAGAAGCGGACCGTTGTGGACAAGCTCGAGGAGCAGTTCGACCGGGTGTACGGGCTGCTGCGCACGGAGCGCACGCAGACTCTGGTGATGCTGGGCAAACCATCGCGCGTGGCGAAGTATCTCGATCGTGTGTACCGTGGCCTGCACGCGAAGGCTGTGCGCGGCATCGATAGCACCGATGCCCCGCCAGATGCACGAAACCGCATATCCTCCGGCGCGATCGACCTGCAGCGCGAGTTGCGCGAAAGCCTTGCCCAGACCCTGCGCTTGCCCACGACGGCCATCGCTCCGGATCAGTCCTTCGGCGACTTCGGGCTGGATTCGTTCACCGGCCAGGAATGGGTCGCGGCCATCAACCGCAGATACGGGACTGCGCTGGCCAACATCGCTCTCTACGACTATCCGAACGTCAACGCGCTCGCGGCGCATCTGCGCACGCAGCTCAAGGTGTCGGCGCCCGGCCCGGTCGTGGCAGTGCCGCACGCGGCTCGCGAAACGCTTGCGCCTCTGCCGCGCCTCCGCCCGATTGCCGGGAGACAAACGCCTTACGCCGCGGAGTGCGGCCGCCGGATGACGGCCGCGCCTGTCGGTCCGATCGGCCGTATCATCCGCGCAATCGCGAAGGCTCCGGTCGTCGTCTATCGCTGGACCTTGAAACCGCTGCTCGGCAATGAGTGCCGGCATCTGCCGACCTGCTCGGAGTATGCGCTGGAGGCCATTGATCGAAACGGCGCATGGAAAGGCTTCTGGTTGATGCTGGCGGTCGCGGCGGCCGGCGCGCGGTAACAACTGGTTTGGGCGCGTGCCGTTTCACTGGATGCTCGATTGGCCAAGCCCGGTGCCGCTTGTCGCAGCGTCCGCCCACGGCGCGACGCTGACTACGATCGACGGCCAGACGCTGGACGATTTTTGTCTGGGCGATACCGCCAGCATGTTTGGCCACTCTCCGCCCGCGCTTACCAGCGTCATCGCCGAACAGGCCGCACGCGGGCTAAGCTATATGCTGCCGACCATAAAGTCTGACGCCTTATCGACGCTACTTAGCGCGACCTTTAGTCTGCCCCGCTGGCAGGTGACCACCACCGCCAGCGAAGCCAACCGCGCGGTTATCCGCTGGTGCCGTGGCATCACGGGCCGCCGGAAAGTCCTGACATTCAACGGTTGCTATCATGGCGCCGTCGACGATGCCTTTGTCGATCTGACGCGCGGGCGGCCCGCGATGCGCGCCAGTCTGGTTGGACAGGTGCATGACCTGCGCGACACGAGCGTTGTCGTTGAGTTTAACGATGAGGAGGCGCTTGCCGCCGCGCTTGCGGGCGGCGATGTCGCCTGTGTTCTGGCCGAGCCGGTGATGACCAATGTCGGTATGGTCCGCGATGCGCCCGGTTTCCTGAAGCGCCTGCGTCAGCTCTGCGACGAGACAGGAACTTTGCTCGTGTTTGACGAAACGCACTGCATCTCGTCGGGCTTTGGGGGGCACAGCAATATGCATGGTCCGATGCCTGACATCATGGTCATCGGCAAATCGATTGGCGGCGGGGTGCCGACCGCAGTCTATGGCTTTACCCAGGCGGTCGCCACGCGGATGGACACGCTCAATAAAGCGCGCCCGGCGGGGCATAGCGGCATCGGGACGACATTGTCGGCCAATGCACTGGCGATCGCCGCAATGCACGCCATGCTATCGTCAGTCATCACGCGCGAAGCCTATACCGTCATGCTGACTGGGGCCGAACGGCTGGTGGCGGGGCTGGCGGCCGTGATTGCGCGGCACGGACTGCCATGGCACGTCACACAGGTTGGCGCGCGGGTCGAGCTGCTCTGCTCCCCTACCCCGCCCATCAACGGCGGCGAGGCCAAGGCCGCGATGCAGCCTACGCTCGAGGGGCTGATCCACCTCTATCTCGTCAACCGGGGCGTCGTGCTCGCCCCCTTTCACAATATGATGCTGGTCAGCCCGGTGACGAGCCATTCACAGATTGACCATTTGGTCGCCGCCGTCGATGGACTGGCGGCAGAAATGCTGGAGTCCTGATTATGACGCGTGTTGCTCGTTCCTCTGCTACGATTGCCGACGTGGAGGAAGCCAAGGCCTTCTTTGCGGTCAATCCCGACATTGATTCGATCGAGATGATCTATACCGATTTCGGCGGCGTCCCGCGCGGGAAGCGGCTGCGTCAGCATGAGGTGATTGCGGTCTATGAAAGTGGGCGCATGTTCCCCGGATCGATCACCGTCGTCGATATTCGCGGGCAGGACACGGTGGAAACGGGCCTCGTATGGGAGGATGGTGACGCCGACCGGTCAATGAAGCCCATCCCCGGCACGCTGGTCAAAACGCCGTGGGGCGGCGACAGGGCCGCCCAGTTTCTGGTAGATTTCTACGAGCTGGACGGCACGCCGCACGATCTGGACCCGCGCCACGTGCTGGGCCGCGTGATCGACCGTTTTGCCGACGATGGGCTTACGCCGGTGCTGGCGGTCGAGCTCGAATTTTACTTGCTTAGCCCGCGCCGGTCGCGGGATGGCGCGCCGCGACCGGCAAGGCCGGATGGCGGGCGCACGCCCACGGGCGTAGAAGTTTATGGATTGCGCGAACTCGACGATTTCCGGTCCTTTTTCGACGATCTCTACGCCGCGACTGATGTCCAGGGCTTACCGCTGGAATCGGCCATCTCCGAATTTGCGCCGGGCCAATTCGAGTTGACGCTGCGCCACAAGCCCGACGTACTGCGCGCGGTCGATGATGGCATCATGTACAAGCGGCTGGTCAAGGCGATTGCCCAGCGCCACGGGATGGAGGCCACCTTCATGGCCAAACCCTTCGCCAATCAGGCGGGCAGCGGGATGCACGTCCATGTGTCGGTCAATGATGCGGGCGGCACCAACATCTTTGCGAGCGAAGATCCGGAGGGCACCGATGCGCTGCGCCACGCTATCGGCGGCATGATCGGGACGGTTGGTGACGGCTTTGCCCTGTTCGCGCCGCATGCCAACAGCTTTCGCCGTTTCCGCGCGAACAGCTATGCTCCCGTTGCGCCGACCTGGGGTGTCAACAACCGCACCGTATCGTTCCGCATCCCGGCAGGGCCGCCGAACAGCCGCCATGTCGAACATCGCGCCTGCGGGGCCGATGCCAACCCCTATCTCGCGGTAGCGGGCATTTTGGCGGGCATGCATCATGGCATGACCAACAAGATTGACCCCGGTCCGGCGGTCGTCGGCAACGGGTATGACCGCGACGGTTCGGGCGACGACAAGCCGCCGTCGAACTGGTTTGCCGCAGTTGACCGCTTCCACGCCTCGGCGCTGATGCGCGACTATCTGGGCGACCGGTTTGTCGACATGTACAGCATTGTGAAGCGGGTTGAGCAGGACAGCTATTTCGCCGAAGTGCCCCAGATTGATTATGATTGGTATCTGCGCAACGCCTGACCCAAAATTGCGCAATTTAACGCTTTTCAAACCGTAAGTTTTGCGACAGCATTGCCGCAGCGCACAAAGAGGGAGCATCGCCATGGATTTCAATGAATTTCTGAAAGCTGGTCGGAACCGTCGGTCGTTGCTTCAGGGGCTGGGCGTTGCCGCCGTCGGCCTGACGTTCACGGGAACGCTCGCCGGTTGTGCGGGGGAGGCACCGCAAACGCTGGCCAATGGCGAGGAAGGCCTGCTGAACCTGTACAACTGGGACGATTATATGGGCGAAACGACGCTCGCCGATTTCAAGACGGCGACGGGCGTCGAGGTCAAGATGGACCTGTTTGACAATAACGACACGCTGTTCGCCAAATTCCGCGCGGGCAACCCGGGCTATGACCTGATCGTGCCGTCGAACGATTTTGTTGAGCGAATGGTTCAGGCCGACATGTTGATGGAGCTGGACCACAGCCAGATTCCCAACAAGAAGAATCTCGACGGCGCGTACATCGACGTCGCTTATGACCCGCAGCGCAAATATTCGATGCCCTATACTTGGCTGGTGATGGGCATCGGTTATCGCAAATCGAAAGTGCAGACGCCGCCCGACAGCTGGAAAGCGCTGTTCGACAGCGACCAGTATAAGGGCCGCATTGCTGTCCTGTCCGAAGCAGGAGACATGTTCCGCCTTTATGCCAAATATATGGGCAAGTCGGTCAACGCCATCACCCCGGCCGACGTCAAGGCGATCGAGGCGATGATGATCAAGCAGAAGCCCAATATCGCCAAATTCCACAGTGACGATGGTCAGGATATGCTGGCCAAGGGCGAGGTTGATCTGGTGCTGGAATATAATGGCGATATTGCGCAGTTGATGAGTGAGGACGACGATATCGGTTTTGTCGTCCCCAAAGAGGGCAGCCAGCTCAATTCCGACAATTTCTGCATTCCTAAGGGTGCAAAGCATCCCAAAAACGCCCATGCGTTCATCAATTTCATATTGGATGCGGAAAATGGGAAAAAGGTATCGGAGACGATCCTTTATCCCACGCCGAACGCCGCAGCCAAGGCGTTGATGCCGGACGGCTATAAGAGCAATCCGGCGATCTTCCCGCCCGGCGACGTCCTGGCGAAATGCGAATATGCCAAGTTTAATCCGGAACTGCAGCCGCTGTTCGAGGAAGCCTTTACCCGTATCGCCGCGGCCTGATCGCGCGCGGCAAGGGGGGGCACGGCATGGCCGAACAGGATTGGAAGACCAGCAAAAGGACATTCGCGGCGGTTTCGACCGGGCCATTGTTCTGGACGCTGGTCTTCTTCCTCATTCCGATGGGGTTTGTGTGGTTCTATAGCTTTGGCCGCAATGTCGGGCTCACCGAAATTGATATCGTTGGCACGCTCGACAACTATAAGCGCGCCACCGAATGGCTGTATCTGTCGATCTTCCTCAAAAGCCTGGCCGTGGCCGGGCTGGTGACGCTGATCTGCCTGATCATCGGCTTTCCCGTGGCGATGGCCATCACCTTTACGTCCGAGAAGTGGCGGCCGTGGCTGTTGCTGGGCATCATGCTGCCGTTTGGACCAACCTCCTCATCCGCACCTATGCGCTCATGATCGTGCTCGGTCAGCAGGGTTATGTAAACCAGGGACTGGGGGCATTGTGGGGCGGCGCGAGCTGGCTCAAGACGCTGGTGGGGCTGCAACCGCTGGAAACATGGGAGCCGCTGCCGCTCCTCTATAATAATTTCGCGGTCGTGCTGGGGCTGGTCTATGTCCATTTGCCCTTCATGGTGCTGCCGCTCTATTCGGCGCTCGACCGGCTCGACAAATCGCTGATCGAGGCGAGCTTGGATTTGGGCGCAGGCCATTTCCGCACGCTGATGAAGATTGTCGTTCCGCTTGCCGCACCCGGCATTATCGCGGGGGTGATGATCACGCTAATCCCTGCGCTCGGTGCCTATTTGACACCCGATCTGATGGGCGGCACCGACAGCCAGATGATCGCCAATGTGATCGAACGTCAATTCAAACGCGCCAATGATTGGCCCTTTGGCGCGGCGCTGTCATTCCTGCTCATCTATGCGATGTTCGCGCTGATTGCGCTTCAAAGCCTGCGGAAAAAGACACCGGGGGAGGCGCGCTGATGGCGTTCTTCTCCCGCACTGCGCGTGCGCCGCTCGAATATTCGAAAACGCTGTGGATGCGCAGCTGGGTCGCGGCGGTGATGCTGTTCCTGTATCTGCCGCTGATCGTGCTGATGGCGTTCAGTTTCAACGACAGCAAACGCAATGTCGTGTGGCGCGGCTTTACCACCAAATATTATGCCAAGGCGTGGGAGAATGACCAGCTGTGGGGCGCGATGATGAATTCGCTCACCATCGCCTTCTTCGCGACGATTTTCAGCTTGGTCATCGGAACGCTGGCCGCGGTGATGCTGTGGCGATTTCGTTTCCCGCTTAAAGGCGTGGTCGATGGCACGATCTCGCTGCCGATCATCGTGCCTGAAATTTGTCTGGGCGTTGCATTCCTTGTCTTTTTCTCAACGATCGGCTGGCCGTCCGGGCTGGCTTGGCCGTTCAATCTGGGTGCGATCATCATTGCGCATATCACATTCTGTTTTCCCTTTGTCGCGATGGTGGTCCGCGCGCGGCTCGCGACGTTTAACCGCGAACAGGAAGAGGCGGCAAAAGATTTGGGCGCCGGCGAATGGCAGGCGTTTCGCGACGTGCTGATCCCGCATATCAAGCCCGCGCTTATTTCAGCTCGCTGCTCGCCTTCACGCTCAGCCTGGATGATTTTGTGATCACCTTTTTCACCAGCACGCCGGGAACCGACACTTTCCCGGTGCTCGTCTATTCGCTGGTGAAGCGCGGGGTGACGCCCGACATCAACGCCGCATCGACCATCCTCATCCTGCTTACCGTCGTTCTGACTGCGATCGCGCTGAAATTGCAGGGGACCAAAGCCATTGCCGGAAGCCACTGACATGTCCACCGACGCTCCCATCATCGAAATCCGCAACGTCACCAAACGCTTTGGCAAGGTAGCCGCGGTCGACAATATCAGTCTGGATATCCGCCGCGGCGAGTTTTTCGTGCTGCTCGGTCCGTCGGGCTGCGGCAAGACGACGTTGCTGCGGATGATTGCAGGTTTTGAAATGCCGACGTCGGGGCAGATATTGATCGACGGTCAGGACATGGCGGGCATCCCGCCCAACAAGCGCCCGGTCAATATGGTGTTCCAAAGCTACGCCGTGTTCCCGCACATGAGCGTGGCCGACAATGTTGGCTATGGCCTGAAAATCGCTGGCGTGGGCCGTGCCGAGCGCGATGAGCGGGTGCGCGAGGCGCTGGGCCTCGTCAAGCTCGAAGGTTTCGACGAGCGGCGTCCCGATCAAATGTCAGGCGGCCAGCGTCAGCGCGTCGCGCTCGCCCGCAGTCTGGTGATGCGCCCAAAGGTGCTGTTGCTTGATGAGCCACTCTCGGCGCTTGACGCCAAATTGCGCGCGCAGATGCAGTTTGAGCTCAGCGATTTGCAGGATCAGGTCGGCATTACCTTCGTTACCGTGACCCATGATCAGGATGAGGCATTGTCGATGGCCAGCCGGATTGCGGTGATCAACAAGGGTGAGGTCGCGCAGCTCGCTACGCCATCGGATTTGTATGAATTTCCGAACAACCGTTTCGTTGCCGACTTTGTGGGCTCCGTGAATATTTTTGAGGGCAAGCTGATCCTGGACGAACCCGACAAGGCGGCGGTCGACTGCCCCGGCCTCGGCAAGGTATTTCTCAATCACGGCGTCACCGGCCCGCACGGTGCCAACGTATGGGTCGCGCTGCGCCCAGAAAAAATGTACCTGCATGTCCAAGGCGAAGGCAAAGCCGTCCGGGCAGCAGCACAAGACGCTCCCGAAGGCCATAACTTCGCGCGCGGGGTGATTAAGGGGATGAGCTACCTGGGCGACATTACGCTGTTCGAAATCAAGCTCGACAGTGGCGCGATGATCCGTGTGTCCCGCCCGAACCTGTCGCGCCACGATCAGGAAGATTTCACGTGGGACGACCGCGTCAGCATGCACTGGCGCGCCGACAGTCCGGTGGTGTTGCTCGGCTAAATCCCCCACCCCCAAAGGGGCATCACCGCGCAGCCTTACTGCGGGGCGGGGCGGCCATTGCGGATAATCAATGCGCGGCCGCCGCTTTCTTCCCTGGGATGAAGTGCATCGCCGCAACGATAATTCCGCCCAACAGCAAACCGAACACCCCCGCCCCGGCGGCATTGATCAACCAATTCCACAGGCCCGCGCCGGGTAATCCCGCCGTCACCCCATCGGCAAACCCATGCAGGCCGTGGCCCAGACCGCCGATATGATATTCGTCCAGCCCATGCAGGACGATCTGGCCGCCCACCCACAGCATCGCCGCAGTACCGACCAGCGCCAGTGCCGCCAATAATTTGGGCATGAAATTGACCAGCCCGCGCCCGACGGCACGCCGTGCGGCATGGCCTTCTTTGGCCATATGCAGGCCGATATCGTCCATCTTTACGATCAGGCCGACGACGCCGTAGACGATAATCGTGATCGCCACCGCGACCACCGCAAGCGTTGCTGCGCGCGTCCACAGGCTCTGATCCATGACTTCATAGAGCGCGATCACCATGATTTCGGCCGACAGAATGAAATCCGTGCGGATCGCGCCCGCCACCATCGCTTCTTCGTGATCCTTGTCGCACACTTCTTCGGCAGCTGCGGCCAGGCTTTCCTCTCTCTTGTGAAAGCTGTGCCAGACCTTTTCCGCACCTTCAAAGCAAAGATAGGCGCCGCCCATCATCAAAAGCGGCGTGATCGCCCATTTCGCGAAAACCGACAGCAGCAGCGCAACCGGAAGGATGAAAATCAGCTTGTTCTTGATCGATCCGCGCGCAATGCGCCAGATGATCGGCAACTCACGATCGGGCGTAAAGCCGGTCACATAGCGCGGAGTGACCGCCGCATCGTCGACGACCACGCCGGCGGCCTTCGCGCCCGCCTTCGCCGCGGCGGCACCAATGTCATCGACGCTCGCGGCTGCGACTTTGGCAATGGTGGCAACACGTCGAGCAGCGCAAACAAACCGGATGGCATAGGGGAAGAATCTCCAAAGGATGCAGCCGCTCCCATGTCATTGCGAGCGCTGCGAAGCAATCCAGAGCTTGCGTCAACCGCTCTGGATTACGTCGCTGCGCTCGTGATGACGCGGCGGGTTAAAGCGCCCGCAACTTTGGTTCCGCCGCATCGAGCGCTGCGCGAATGATCCGCACCATATCGTCGATCTGCTCGGTCTTGATAATCAGCGGCGGGCACATGACGATGCTGTCGCGGATGCCGCGCACCATCAGTCCGCCTGCAATGCACAGGTCGCGCACCATGGGCCCGGCGGTGCCTTCCTTGCCGCCGAAGCGCGCGCCGCTTGCCTTGTCCGCGACAATTTCGACCGCGCCGAGCAGGCCGATCGAACGTGCCTCACCCACCAGCGGATGATCGTTCAGGCTCGCCAGCGCCTTTGCCAGATAGGGTCCGGTTTCGTTGCGGACGCGGTCCACCAGCCCCTCACGCTCAATAATCTCGATATTGCGGATCGCGACCGCCGCCGCAACCGGATGACCCGAATAGGTGAAGCCGTGAACGAAATCGCCGCCGGTTTTCATCACGCGAACAATCTCGTCGCTGACCGCGACGGCGGAAATCGGGAGGTATCCCGATGACAATCCCTTGGCCATGGCGATGATGTCGGGTTGGACTCCCATCGTTTCATGGCCCCACATATTGCCGGTGCGCCCAAAGCCGCAGATCACCTCGTCACAGATCATCAATATGCCATATTTGCGGCAAATCGCCTCCACCTGCGGCCAATAATTGGCAGGGGGGATGATGACGCCGCCCGCGCCTGCACGGGTTCTCCGATGAACGCGGCGACATTTTCCGGACCGACCTCCAGGATTTTATCCTCTATCGCCTGCGCGCACGCGGTGCCGAAATCGTCCGCGCTCATGTCGCGCCCTTCATTATACCAATAGGGTTGGCGGACATGTTCGATGCCCGCCACCGGCACCTGCCCTTTGATATGCATGCCCTGATCATGCATCATCTGCATCCCGCCCAGCGACACGCCCGCGACGGTTGAGCCGTGATAGGCGTTGCGGCGGCTGATGAAGACCGTCCGGCTCGTCTCGCCCTTCACCTGCCAATAATGGCGCACCATGCGCAGGATCGTGTCGTTCGCCTCACTGCCCGAGGCGTTGAAGAAGACGTGCGGCAGGCGGTTCTGCGTCAGCGACGCGATCTTTTGCGCGAGCAGCACGGTGGGCGGCGTCGCGGTTTTGAAGAAGGTGTTGTAGAAAGGTAATTCCAGCATCTGATCGCGCGCAACTTCGGCAAGTTCGGCGCGGCCATAGCCGACATTGACGCACCAGAGCCCAGCCATCCCGTCAAGGATGCGGTTGCCGTCGCCGTCATGGATGTAACAGCCGTCGGCATGCGTGATGATGCGGCTGCCGCCCAGATTCTCAATCTCCTGCCAATCGGCCTGCGCGGGCAGATGGTGAGCGATGTCGATGCGGCGAAGTTCGGCGATGTCGTAATTGCGTGGCATAGGGGCTCTCCTGAATTTCTGAATACGCCCTCCCCTTCAGGGGCGGGCAGCGCGACTTGCCCCGGACTTGATCCGGGGCTTAGTCACAGCGGGAGGGAGTTGCAGCCTTGCACAAGGCCGACAGTCCCCACCCCAACCCCTCCCCTAAAGGGGAGGGGCTCAACGAAATTCAGGGCGAAAAGCCAATGCGCGCTTGATAGCGGTTCACGCGGGTGATGCAGCAGTTCATGCCTCCCCCCTTAACGCTTTTCCGAGCAAGCGGAAATAGGTCTGGCTGTCGGGGTCATGTTCGGTTCCCCATTCGGGATGCCATTGCACCGCGAGCAGGGGCGCACCATTTGGCCGCGCGCTATAGCCCTCGATCAGTCCGTCGGGCGCGCGCGCTTCGACGGTCAAGCCGTCGGCCAGCCGCCCGATCCCTGATAATGAACCGAATTCACATCGAGCCCCACCTTGCCATAGGCGCCCGCGAGCATCCC
>JAAUPH010000057.1 GCA_012035435.1 Sphingopyxis sp.
GGGACCCGCATATGGCTTTTACCAGCGTTGATTTTCCCGAACCATTTGGCCCTATCACAATGGTCACTGTGCCGGGATTGGCGGAAAAACTCACATCCTCAAGGACCCGCTTCCCCGCCAATGAAACACTGAGATTGCTTACATTGAGCATGGCGGTCAGATGTCCATGAGAGTGCGATTCCGAAGGATCAGCCACAGAAAAAACGGGCCACCCATCAAAGCCGTGACGATGCCAATCGGCAATTCCGCGGGTGCCACGATCTGGCGGGCAATAATGTCCGCCGCCAGCAACAACACGCCACCAAGCAGCGCCGAACACGGCAGCAGCCATTTGTGATCCGGCCCGATGACAAGACGCAGTACGTGCGGCGCGACGAGGCCGATAAAGCCAATCCCACCCGTTACAGCTACAGCAGCGCCGGTTGCGGCCGCCACCGTGACAATAAGAACCGCCTTGAAGCGTTGCACGTTCACCCCCATGGTCACGGCCATGGTTTCTCCCAACATCAGCGCATTGAGGCCTTTCGCCATCAACGGAACCAGCAGGAGCAGCGGCAAAATGACAGGTGCTATCGAGATGACTTTGGGCCATGTCGCAGCCGCCAGAGAGCCGAGGCTCCAGAACGTTAGGCTGCGCAATTGCTGGTCATCCGCAAGGTAAATCAGAATTCCAGTTGCCGCATTTGCAATGGATGCAAGCGCGATCCCTGCCAGAAGCATGGTGGCGACTGATGTGCGCCCTTGCCGCGTGGCGATGGCATATAGCAAGAATGTCGATGCCAAGGCCCCCGTGAAGGCTGCAACCGGCACGTGATAAATGCCCAAAAGAGGCGCCAAGGGCCCAAGAATTCCGGGTCCAAGAATAATAACCGATGCGGCACCGAGGCTCGCGCCTGCAGAAACGCCGACAATGCCGGGATCGGCGAGTGGGTTGCGGAACATCCCTTGCATGAGAGCGCCCGAGATTGCCAAGGCCGCACCAACGAGGGCGCCCATCAAAGTCCGTGGCAGCCGCACGTCCATAATGACAGTGTGCTCAACAAGTCCCACCGCGTGCGTACCTCGGCCAAAAATGACCGCTAGAACCGAGGTGAAATCATAATCAGATGCCCCGGAGCCAAGGCTCCAGATCATCATCCCCGTCAAGAGCAGCAAGAGCGCTGCAAGAACGATGCGCGCCAGTGGGCGGCGGTCCCCAAGCATGCTTGCTTCCACTTGTCGGATTGATGGCTTGAAAGGCAGTGTCATAACGGGTTCGCGCCTGCGTCACCCAAACAGCGCAGCATGGAGGTCCATGGCCGCCTTTGGTGTCCTCGGTCCAAAGCCCAGCAAATAGTCCCCGGGCATCGTGATGATGGCGCCTGCCTTAACGGCTTCGGTTTGCCCGATCAGTGGATCGGCGGACAGGCTCTGCAGCGTAATCACGGCGTCACTACCGTGACGACTGATCAGAACAATTGCATCGGGATTGGCTGTCAGGATCGCCTCGGAGCCGACCGTCTTATATCCTTCGAACTCGCTGAACAAATTGTCTGCCCCGGCATATGAAATCATGGCACTTGCCGCTGTATTCAATCCGGAGACGTTATACTGCCCATCATTGATAGAGAGGATGAACAGCACACGCTTGCGTTGGGTCGACTGCCCCTTGACTTTGAGCTCCAGCGCGTCGAACTCAACCTTGATCGCCTTGTTCAACGCTTCTGCTTCCGACCGGCGGTCAAGTTCTACACCAATCAGCTCTACAGAGCGGATCAGGCTTTCAGTGTTGAAATCCTGCGGCACATCAACCACGCGCACGGATGATTTCCGCAAGATATCGATCGCCTCGGGCGGACCGCTGCCGATGGTTGCAAGAATAAGATCCGGCTCTGCCGCCAATACGCCTTCTGGGGAGACTGCACGCATATATCCAATATCAGGCAATGCCAGGGCTTCGGGGGGATGAACGCTGGTGCTGTCCCGAGCGACCAGCATGGACTGCGCACCGAGCGCAAAGACGATTTCCGTCACACGCCCGCCAATGGCGACGACCCGGCGCGCCGGTGCTGCATGAGCAGCTTTGATGGCCGGCGTGTTGAGACAAGCTGCCAGCAAGCCTAAAAGAAGGCTTCGCCGTCCCAACGACATTGATGAGGAGCCTGATATGTCTAAGTTCAATGGTGGCATCGTGATCACAACCAGGTTGGAACGATTGAAGGCTCAATGATGTGCCGCAGCAGCGCGCGCCAAACCGTGTCATCCCCGCCTTGCATTGTGCGCACGGCGGTGAACAGCAGCGCGTCATCGCCACCCGCGTCCATCACTTCGACGGAAACAACGTCGCCATGACGCGTCGGTTTGCGCACCAGATGGACAGGCTCGGTGCGATCGGTGCGCAGGTGCATGTGGAACCGCGCATCCATCACGTTGATCCAGGGCCCCATCGGCACAATGTTGCACACCGTCCCGTTGTGCACCTGAAGGCAACCCGTGCTTCGGGCGAAAATGAGCAGCGGAACGGCACGCTGCGCGGCGGCCTCGACAAGCCGGGCAGGTAACTCCGCCGGCAGGCCGATGGCGAAATCCGGCCCGAGCAGGGGCAGTGCCGCCGCCCGCTTGAGTTTGTATCCTGCCAGAATGAACGGCACCTCATGGGTGTCCTGCATATTCGCCCATTCATCGACCAATCCGTCGACGTCGGTTTGGGCCGCAGTGTCGCGGATCGGCGACAGGTCATCCCCAACGGAGCTGAATGGCGCCGCGCCTTCGGGTGCCGCAAGCGCACCCTCGGCGGCGAGCGCATCCCACGCAGCCATATCTGTCGCCGGCCGCGTATGGACCTTGTGAACGGCCTTGCCAGCCGGATCGAAGAACTGGAAGCTATGGCTGACCGCGCCATTCTTGCTGGCCTTCTCGACTGCAAACCCGGCCGCCCATCGCTTTGGGAAAATCCGCATGTCGATATCCGGCCCAAGCACCAGACCGGTGGCGTCACGCCGCACATAATTCAGGTAGGTGCCAATTTTCTCATGCACCACGAGGTCATTTCGGGTTAGCGCCATAACTTCGCCGAGGGCGTTCAAACGCGGGATGATAAAGTCCGGGTCCGGCGTGATGGCGCGCACGCCAAAGCCTATATGAGCCGCCAGCAGTTCGCCCTCGGAGACGCCGATCGCCTCAGCAAAATCACGCTCTCGCATATCCGGGCGTTCAAGCCTTGCGGCTCTGATGTCAGCGGCACTGATGACCTGACGAACCGTCATGACCTTGTCTCCGGGCGGATGGCACGGGCGCTTAAAGACCAATGGGTGGATCGATCTGCACAATTGACCGACGCAAAGCTACGCATGGCTCAACTCCAAAGTGAGTATGGGCCTGGCTGGCGATCAGCTTGCTGGGCATCATTGATTGAAACTTGACTAACAGGATCATGTTTTCTAAGTCAACGCCCAATTCTCATCTCGGGACGCCAGCGAGCCGCCGCCAGCAAGCCCCCGACACGCTACACGTATCAGGGAGTGTTTCATGATCGGCGGCACATCGGCCAGGCGACTAGCCTTATTTTGTCATCCACCACATTCTTGATCGCGGCATTCGCGATCCCTTCGCCCGCCTTGGCGCAACAGGTTGATGCTGCACCCAAGCAAGGGCGCGTAACGTTGCTCCAGCGTCTGATTCTAGGTGCAGGAATTGCCAAAGTGGCCGTCGACACACCCCAAGCGGTGACGGCGCTCGAACAGGAAGACATCGACCGGCGGCAGCCTCAGACATTCGGCGACATTCTTAAAGATGTTCCGGGCGTGACCAAGACCGGGACAGAACGGGTGCTGGGTCAGAGCTTTAACATCCGCGGTATAGGCGCAACGGAATCAGCCGGCGACCAAGGCCGCATCATTGTGCAAATCGATGGCGCTTCGAAGTTCTATGAAGGCTATCGCATGGGCTCACTTTTTACGGACCCTGACCTTTTCAAAAGGGTTGAGGTCTTGCGCGGGCCCGCCTCTTCAACGCTATACGGCGCCGGCGCATTGGGCGGGGTTGTTTCTTTTACCACCAAGGATGCCAGCGATTTTCTTGGCCCCGATGATACTGTAGCAATCCGCACCAAGATCGGCATTGACAGCAATCGCAACGGTTATTCACCACAAGCCATCCTCGCCGCGCGCATGGGCGGCAATGCCGAGGTTCTTGCGTCTATAGCCTATCGGACAATCGACGACTATCGAAGCGGAAATGGCACGCTCATTGGCGCAACCGCTTTTGACGCACCATCGGGCCTGTTGAAAGGCACATTCCGTTTTGGAGATAATAATGAACAGGTGCTGCGTGCTTCATACACGCATTGGACCAGCGATGCCAAAGACCAGCAATATGCTCAGGTCACCAACACACCGGCTTTCGGCACGCTCGACAGGACTGTGACGGATCGGACATTTGTTCTTGCTTATGAAAACCCGGCGAGCGCCAACCCATGGCTCGATCTCGATATTTCGTTGAGTTATTCTTCTTCTCGAAACGAGCAAAAGGGAGCATCCAACCAAGCTCCAACTGCAAGCCGCCTGTATTGGGATAATGACTACGATTACAATACGATTCAGTTCAATGCGTCTAACACAGCTGAATTTATCGGTGACAATTACGAGAACTTTCTGGCAGGTGGCATACAAATCGCCCATCTCAACCGTGTTGTGGACCTGGTTCCGCTTGCCGGCGCAGGGGGAGTCAACGGCAGTGGCAATACGGGCGTTATCGGATTTCATCCTGAAGGAAGCCAGTTCAAAACCGGAGCATTTGTCCAAAATGAGTTAATCTGGGACGACAAGCTGACCTTTATTACAGGCTTGCGCATTGACCATCAGTCATCTGAAACCGGGGATCGAGAGACCGTTCAAGCACAGGTGGATGATATTGCGATTTCACCTAAAATTGCAGCACTATACAAGATCAACGACACACTTTCAGTATTCGGCTCTTATGCCTATACTGAACGCCTGCCAACGATTGACGAGCTGTTCAGTAACGATAACACACTTAGTCCGGCGCTTCAGAATTCCCCGAATTATGCGCTGGGCTTACGCAAAGAGCGGTCAGACAATTTTGAAGCCGGCCTCGCTTTAACGGGCGACAATCTCATCCAGGATGGCGATACAGCGCAGTTGAAGGTCACAGCCTTCCACAATGACGTACGCGACCTCATCGAACGGACGCCAACCGCATTGCGTCAATCGGTGGGCTACAACCGGAATATTGGCCGTATCCGCTTTCAGGGTGTTGAGGTAGAAGCGGCCTATGACAGCGACTATGTGTTTGCAAATGCGACATATTCGATGATCCGCGGCAAGGATCTTGTGCCCAATGCAGCCAACCCGAACGGCTTCGTCAACTCCGCAGCGCCTGATGAATTGAACCTGACGCTTGGCGGCAAGCTGCCAGATTATGGTGTCAGTTTCGGATGGCGCGGACGATTTGTTGCCTCGCAAGATAGGGCAAGGCCGAATGTGCCGGCTGCAAGTCTGTTCAGCCGGACTGCGACAGCTTCCTTCAACACGCATGATCTTTTTGCATCCTGGAAGCAGCAAGACCCTGATCGTGTATTGCACGGCTTGGAAGTGAACGCATCGGTCGAGAACATTTTCGACAAGCAGTATCAGGAATATCTCAGTGATGATCCGGCCAAGGGCCGAACATTCAAGCTGGGTGTTGCATATACAAAAACATTCTGATCAAGCACCCGTGTCACGCCAGTCTCTTGTTTATCGAAACGCCCCGGATTGATCCGGGCGTTTTTTTGAGCCGACGAGGCAACGATAATTTGGGTTATCTGCGGAATTCCACTGGAATTTGAAAGCGTGTCTGCGCACCGGGCGGGCGGCTTGGGGAACGGCGCGGCGCGCCTGATATGATCGAGCGCGGCTGCATCCAAGGTCGAATTTCCTGAACTCGCTGCCAATGAAATTGAAACGAGCGCTCCGTTGGAGTTGATCGTGAATGATACTGTTGCAACGCCACGCCCCCCAACAGCGCGTTGCCTCGTCCGGCGAATCTTCGAGAAAACCTTGCCCTGATAGTTGGATGCAGTCGCGTTGCCTGCCGCCGACTTGCCCTTGCCTGTTGACTCCGCACTCGCCTTGCCGCTGTTGCCTTCGGACGCGCCTGCCTTCGTATTGGTGTTATCGCGACCAGTCTGGCGGCCTTGGCGGCCTTCATTGGCAGCCGACTGGCCTGAAGGTTTTTGCTTTGTGCCGGACTTCGACTTTGAAGGCGTCGCCGCGCCACCGGGTTTCTTGTCCGGTCGGGCGGCAGGCTTCTTGTTGTTCACTGTCTTCGGCTTCTTGGCTTTAGGCAGCTCGGCGGTGGCAGCCTTGCGGTTCTGCGCTTGCGCCTGATCCGGCACGTCCTTTTCCATTACCGGCGCCAAGCGCAATGCTGGTTGTGTGGGTGCAATCCGTTGGCTGTCTGTAGTTGAAGCCACGGCAGCGGACGCTTCCGGTTTGAGCGGTATTTCCGAGGGCGGCGTGACATTGGACTGCGGTACCGGTGCCACAGGCTCAAATGCCAAATTATTGCTGGCGTTAGGAACAAAGCGTTCGGAAGCAGCCGCGGGAACCATAGCGGTGCCCGAGGTTTCCGAATCTTCAACGATCTTGGAAACAGGAGTTTCAACCCTGGCCGTCTCGGAATTTGTGGGTTCGAGCCGATCACCTTGGGCAACAAGCGTCTCAAACCCGGAGCCGAGCGCCACACTGGCTTCAGCCTGCGCACCTTCGATCTTCACATCAGGTGCATTACGCCACAAGGCCGCACTTGACATGTGGATCATGGCTGAAGCGGCAACGGTGCCGGTAGCAAGAAAAAGCGTTTTGACGGATTGCCTCTTCACGGCGTGTGCGCCACGACAAGCATGACGCGCCCCGCGCCAAGCCGCACGAGTTCATTCGCAAGATCAAGGACAGCCAGCGCATCGGCATCACGATCGACAGCGAGTCTAACCTCCGGTCTTTTGTCCGCAATTGTCGAGCCAGACCACGCGTCTTTTAGAACGTCATTTTTCAGAGCGTCATTTTCCTGCAAGGATTGGATAAACAATTCCGGCGTGACATTGGCGCTGCGCCAGTTAAGGCTGCCGTCGCGGCGCATGAAGAGCGCTTCCGGCAAAGCAGCTACAGATGACGTTCCTGTTCCCGGCAGTTGCACATCGCGGTCAGCAGGGGGCGTGATGCGCCCAGCGACCAGGAAAAAGATCAACATCAAAAACACGACATTAATCATAGGCAGTGAGGGCTCGCCCTTCCGGGCTTTGAAGGCCTGGCCTTGGCCCCTCTTGGCACGCCGCAACATTAGTGAATGATCCGCACATCAAATGCGCCGGAAATCTCAATAATATGGAGCACATCAACAAGACGTTGCGCCGCCACATCCTGCGCCACTGAAACTACGATAGGCGATCTGGCAGTGCCGCCCGCATTGGAAATCGGAACTCCGTTCACTTCTTGATTGTTGGTGAGCACCGACTGGAAGGCTATCAAATCGATCGGCTCACCATTCAATACAAGTTTATCATTAGAAACCTGCAAAAAGAACATCGGCGCGATACTGCTCGCGGACACACCCTCACCGGCACGTTGTGAAACAAGTTCCAACTCTCCGAAGCGTGAAAAATTTGATGTTAGCATAAAGAACAAGAGCAGCAGAAAGATCACGTCGATTAGCGACGTCAGTGAAACGGCGCGCCGTTGAAACCGAGCGCCTTCAGGCAGTCGCGACTGCATGGCGCGCGATCCGTGTTTCAACGTCATTGTCGTCAAGCGCCTGACCGGCAGGCTGATACGAATTCACGCCTTCGGTACCGTTTCGCATCTGATGGCCGACGATGGCGAGGACGCGCACCACCGCGCTATCGAGAGCAATCAATTCACCGGCGACGCGACTTTCGAGAAAAGCGAGCGCAGCTGATGTCGGCATGGCCACACCAAGCCCAACGGCTGTCGTCAGCAAGGCGACCCATATTCCACCGGCGAGCACAGAAGGGTCGACGCTCGCGCCCGCGTCTTGCATGGCGCGGAACGCTTCAATCATACCAATCACAGTGCCAAACAAGCCAATCAATGGAGCCAATTGGGCGATCAGGTCCAATGCGCGGAATCCTGATTGCAGGCGCAGCGTCAATTCCGCCGACTGCACCCCAAGTTCGTCTTCTACGGATGCCTTTCTTGCATCCCAAAGGCTTGTGCGCGCGGAAAGATCGGAACGAACTCTTATATTTTGGAGTTGGATCGAAGCGCGGATGGCCGAAGCGACGATCTTTTCGGAAGGCGTTTGATGCCTAAGATCGACAGTCGGCATTCGGGCAGCACCGGACGCAATCCAGCTATCGGCAAGCGTTTGAGCCGAAGAGCGCCAAAGCAACCCGTAACGCGCAAATTGAACGATCTTGAACAACACAATCGCCAAAGCCGCAATTGAAAGCACGAGAAGTAGTCGCACCACGGGTCCGCCCAACTCTAACAGGACAGACAAGCGTTCAGAGCCAGCCACCAATAGCTCCATCACATCAACTCCACACTGGTACGAGTTTCGACGGAAAAGCCGCGCGCGCAGACATCGGCCGCAGCGACTCCGCCTTCACATGTGCTCACATCATTGATGATGATGCGCTTCAGCGAGCCGCATGAGGTGTCAGGCAAGTTGAACTGACGCACGCGCGTTTTGGTGGCGGGCAACTGTTGGAAGTCAAAAATAGCAAATCGGAGCACGCCGTTGTCAGCGCCAAACAGCACGATTTCGGTGCTCAACGAGGTAATATCGACACCGGTAGGGTTGGCAACTACGAACGACAGGCTGCACGCGGTGCCAGCTTGTTCGGCCTTGTTGAGCTCAATGGCAAGTTTGGGCGCGGTCTCCGCGCCGGCCTCGGCAATGACCATAGTGCCGCAACCTGCGAGCACAGACACAACAAAGCCTGCAAGCTTTTGCAACACATCCGACCTCATGATGTACGGACGCGGCTGGCTTGCGGGCGCTGGCTTGCCGATTAAGTGGACAATTACGCTCATAATTATTTTGAGAGGCCGTTGGTGTCAAGCCCGTGGCTGCGGCATGCCAAGGGGTATCGATCTCACCCGACTCACTTATTCAGAATAAGCTTACCTTGCTTTGTAATCCTCAATCGGTAGACACACCCGTCATGCAAGATGGCGACCTCAGTCTGCCCACTGAACAAGACATTGCTGCTGATCACCCTCGCGCGCCTGCCCGGCTCGTCAATTTCGATGGATGACGCAATTCCGGCGATGGGATTCGGACTCTGATCAGCTGACATGACGCACATCTTGATTGGCCTGGCTGGCAATTGGCTGGCTGGGCGTCAACGTTAAAACATGACTATTGATGTCATGTTTTAAATGTCAATCACCGACATTGCATTCCCCGATCTTCGACAAAAGTCATCTCTCAGGACAAAATTGGCAAAAAGCAAGATTTAACGGCTTAACATGCTGATATAGTTCACTTATTTCAAAAAACGTAGTCAAATCCACAGCGATCCGCCTAGAACGAATCTAGTCTTGAGCTAGGCCGTGTGGACGAATTTTTTCTGATGCGCGTCAGGGGATTCCCAAGTTGAATCCAGCATGATTCATAAGCCTCCGATTGTATCGGAGGTTTTTTCATGTCGACGCGGATGAATGAGGACGACTGGGCGCATACGCTGACGGTGTTCCGGGCCTGCCTGCCCCGCCGCGGTCGCAAGGCCAGCGACGACCGGCTTTTTCTGGAAGCGCTGCATTTCTTCACCGTGGAAAACGTGCGTTGGCGGGCGCTGCCGGAGCGGTTTGGCCGCTGGAACAGCGTGTGGAAGCGCTTCGACCGACTGAGCAAGGCCGGCGTGTTTGAAGCCTTCTTCGATGCGCTCGCCACAATGAGCCCATCGGCGCACCTGATCCAGATGTTCGATAGCACCATCGTGCGCGCGCATGTCTCTGCGCGGGGGCCAAAGGGGGCAGCAAGGGCAAGCGCTCGGGCGGTCAAGGGGTGGGTTCACGACGAAAATCCACACGAAATCAGACAAATCCGGCGACATCATCGCCTTCGACCTGACCGCCGGAGAAGCATCGGACGCGACGCATTTCGAAACGCTGCTCGACATTCGAAACGCTGCTCGACATCGGACCGGACATTTCGCCCCGCGCGGCCATCGGCGACAAGGGTTATGCCAGCCGGGCTAACCGCGCAGACGCAAGGACGCGCGGTATCGTGCCGGTGATCCCGCACAAGGCCAACGAGAAGAACCCCCCGAAGGTCTTTGCAAGGTTGCTCTACAAGGCAAGAGGCCGCATCGAGCAGGGCATCGGCCGGCTCAAACGCTTCAAGCGCGTCGCGCTGCGCTGCAAAAAACAGCGAGAAACTTCCGATCCATCGTAAGCTTCGCAGCAGGACTCTGCTTGATCAAATTCGTCCACACGGCCTAGGCTAATCCGCGTTTTGGAAGCCATTCGGCTCGGTTCAAGCCTTGGCACATCTCGAAAGAA
>JAAUPH010000058.1 GCA_012035435.1 Sphingopyxis sp.
TCACCACCGCACGCGCCTGCTTCATCAAGTTCGGAAGCATACACGAAATTCTGATCGGTGAATTTTTTAAATGGTTTCTGCGCTTCGGCGAACAAATCATCGACCGACCGATTTCTGCGAAAAAACATACGTCCTTTCGAAGTATGCTCACCTGGTCCCGCAAACCTGTGTTCCTTCTCCATCCGACGAAAGAATTGAAACAGGTCGGGATCTTCCAGAGCAAGAGTCATCAGTTTCCGATCACTCTTTTTCCAGCAAGTGAGGCAGTTGCCTCTATGCTCCGGAAGGTTTAAGTCAAAAGACTGACTTTTCCAGAACGCCAACACGTCAGCTTTGGTCACTCCGAGTTTCACCAGCGGGTAAATGATATGTTCCTCTTTAGCGTAAGAGGACATGCGATCAATTTCATCGGCACGAATACCAATGGCAGTCTGATACGTTCCCTTTTTCCATCCGAGTTCTCGAATATATGAATAAATAGGACGTAATTTCAATTCTCGATTACATGAAGGGTAAGCTTTGTTAGGGATGCCGAATTTTTGAATTGCTTGTTCAAAAGGTTCACCGGATCGTGCCGCTGTCTCGTAAGTCACGACCTTGTGAGTCGTACCTTGACCTTTGACAGAATGAACGTTTGCTTCTACCCACACCAAATTGAGTCCAAACGCACGGTCGCATTGATTCACGAAAATCCAAAGTGCGGGGATCTTCGAGGCCGGTGTTCGCAAATATGAAAAGGCGTTCTACGCTCTTGCACGTTTCAGTAATGATCTTTGCCAGCAATGCAGAAGTGCGCCCTCCCGAAAAGACGTAACAATGCGCGGGATCACAAATCAAACTCCAGCGAAGGCTTCTCATCATTGTAAGGAAGCGGACCGATCCAGCCTGCCACGGTGCCGGCGATGGGCTCTTTCAGATTGTTGAGCCAGACATTGTTGCCGCGAAGCCAGAAGCGAACCACAGTCGGCACTTCAACGCCGTGCATATAGCAGACGTAGTGTCCGGTTTCGACCGGATCGCCGGTTTGGATAATCATATCTGGATTTCCCGCTCAATCATTCGCGCAGTTTTGCGGGAAATCGGTTGGCTCCAGATATAAACCGGATCGGCCCAAGTATCACGCAACGCTCTACGAATTTCCTCAAGAAACTCTTGGTCACATTCGACTAGAAGGCTCACAGATCATACTCCTGCTCCAGACCAACCGGACGCGGCAAATTCTGCCCCAGGCGCACCGCGGCACGCATCTGATCGTCGAGCCGGATCATGATTGCCTCGTAAGTCTCCTGACCCCATTCGGCGAGCATCGCGGCGATTTCATCAAGCGTCCAACCGCCGAACGATGCCGCAGCAATGATCTTGGCCTTGTCGATCTGTGCATCAGTAAAACGCCTGTGACCTCCTTCCGATCTTTCGACTTCCCCGAGCAATCCCTTCTCTTCCCAAAAATGGATACCCCTGGCGGTCGTGCAACCGGCCCGCATCATGTCGTCAATGCTGTTCATGGCTGCACCTGTTCGGTCAGGGCTGGGTTTCATGGCTCACCCCGCAGAACGTCGCAGGCATCCATGTCAGAGCCAGCCTTGCAGGCCTCAACAGCCCAGTAGATCGTTTCAATGCGATCAAGTTGCCGCGAAATTACAGCAAACCAAAACGGGATAGAGAGCAACGCGCCTGCCGCAGCGGCAAGCAAAAGGTTGCCAATGACAGACCATATGCGGTCGCTTTTGCTTTTCGTCTTTTCCATCATCAATTCCTTCCATTTGCGCACGGGGCGCGGTTATCGTGTTGCGGCAGGTTGTTCAGCCATTCCATGTGGCGTTCGACCGCCTCGATCAGCGAACCCAGCGCGGCGCGAGTGGCAGTGAGTTCATCGAGTAGGGCGGGATATTCGTAAGCCGCCTGCGATGTAATCCAGCCAATTGCCATGGTGCGATCAGGATGCACGCGGGTGTCGCTGCAAAGCTGGTCTGCCAGCCACGATAGACCTTCGGCATCAAGCGGTTCTTGGCCTTGCGGCGGATAGAGATACATCGGCGCGGGCCGTCTCACTTCGGTCATTCTACTTCTCCAAACAGGCGGCAAACATCGCCACAGCGACGGTCACAATATCGGTCATTTCAATTCCCCTTTGATCTTTTCCAGTGGCGCATCCTTCCAATAATGGATGCGTTCGACAATGAAATACTTCCGTAGCGTAGGATACTCTATCCGTGGCAATCCTGCAAAATCTAATTCAAATTCTAATCGCTTGGCCGATTTCGGGACACTTCGCCAATGCGCCGTATGGCCTACCACGATTGCCAACGCCGGCCACATCGGAGCCAATTCGTCGGCAGTATAGAATGGACGAACCTGCCAATGGGGAAGCCATGACAGCACGGCCGCAGCGTTCGGATCGCGAGGATTGTTCTCGGCCCACAGCCGCACACTATCCCGCCATCAGCGATCACTCCAGGCTGATTACCTTTCGCTCGCATGGCCTTGATAATCGCCCACGTCTCGCCTTTCCAGAATTCCCGACCGCTCACAGATCAAACTCCGCTAGAGGTCGTATTCCTGCAATTTCGGCGACGATTTCGCAGAAGCCTTGCGCCGTCTTGAAGTCGAGCGCGTTCCCGTAGGCGCGCAACTTGCCCATTCTTCCTTGCATTCCGTGTCGGAGAGGAAATCCAGCCGAGGCATAGGTTTCGTAGGATCGACTCCAAGCCTCCTGTGCGGTCGGAGACACCCAACCCGACAAAGTAAAGGCGCTGACGGATATGCGCTTGGCCGAAGCCCGCAGCGCACAAATCGCTCGCCCCGATGGAGTAACCCGCTCCTTCCATGTCAGCCGATACAAGATCGAACCATCCAAGTCCGTCTTTGCTCGCAACCTGCTCTCCAACAACGATTGGAGGCTTGCAGACTTCGATGAGATTGAACCAGGTAGGCCACAGGTGACGGTCATCGTCGGTTCCTTTTCTTTTTCCGGCATTTGAAAACGGCTGGCATGGGCAAGAGCCTGTCCATATTTTTTGATCGTCAGGCCATCCGGCAGCGCGCAAGGTGCCGCTCCAGATACCTATCCCCGCGAAGAAATGGCATTGCGTGAATTCGAGCAATTCCCACGGCTCCACGTCCTGAATTTTCCGCTCGTCCACGATCCCCGGCGCGATCAAGTCCGCAGCAATGAGATTGCGCAGCCATGCCGCAGCGTAAGGATCGCACTCGTTGTAATAGGCCGTCACAGATCAAACTCCATTTTCGGGATCGCCCACTTGTTCCGGTCAGGTCGCAGGAAAACCAATGAGGAATTTTTGTCGAGTTGCTTGCGGACCGTATCAGGATCGATACCATGCGCACCTGCAATTTCATGGCACAAAACGCTTGTGCTCGTGTCGCCGCCGAGTGTTGCCAGCATCCTTGTTACTTCCTCCACGCTCGCCCAAGCGTAACGGCTTCCGGCTTCCTTGCCGTTGGCATCTTCGGGGATTTTGTCAGTCTTTCCGAGCGTGATGGATTTTCCATATTGCTTTTCGACCTCCAGAAAAATCAACGTGTCGTCGATATCGGTTTCTTTCAGCTTTTGCGGCTTCAACAGAACGCCGGTCGCCTTCTTTTTCAGGAACAGCACCGCATCGCTGTTATCAACAAACACCTGTGCACCGCGCATCCCCTTCGATTGATCCTTGCCGGTGTGTCCGATTGCCAGCACCATGCAGCCATAATGCTCGGCCATTTCCTCATTGTGTTTCAGGACAAGCTTCGCGTCGTTGTTGCTGTTCTCGTCAAGCCCTGTCATTTCGCGGGTGAGGGTGTCGATCACGATCAGATCGGGCTTCACCTTCAATTGCTCCAGACCGTCCCGGACCTCTGTCCAGCCTTCGCGATCATTGTAACCAGGCACGCCGTGCACGAATACGAAACCGGTTTCCGGATCGTCAGGATTCATGCCGTGTTTCTGGCACCATGAATCGACCCGCTCTTGCCGTAGTGCATAACTGCTTTCACCCGCGAAATAGACTACGGTATGCTTGACGGGCGGCGCACCCCACTGTCCTGAAATTCCGTAAGCCAGACATAAAGCCCAATCGAGCGCCACAAATGTCTTGTAGCTGCCTGAGAGCCCGTAAAGAATTCCCGTCCCTTCGGCTGGCAACAGATCAGGGATCAGCCATCGGGCGGGCTTACGATCCTTGCGAGCATCGGCAAGGAACATCGGTTCAAAGCGTTTGCGGGTGCGCTTCGGATCTTCCTCGACCTCCATCCCTGCGAAGGCTGCAAAAGCGTCCCCGTTCGCCTGAAAACCCTTTACGCCGTCGCCTGTGTCTTCCCCATATTCCGCCGCATTGCGGATTATCTGCTCCAACTCCCATTCATCCCACATTGGAATACAATGAGGGTTCCAATGATCCCATATCAAATCGAAGCAAAGCCCCGGAGAAATGGCTTTGTCGAGGATCGAGGCGGCAACCTGAAAAGCCGTGTTGTTCCCTCCTTTCCCCTCAATCGACACACGACCGGATGCCACGTAACCCTTCAACAGATCCACAGCCCAAGCGACATTGCGCGGCTGGTCCATGTCCGGGTTTCTTTCAAGACCCAAAGTATCAGTCTTTTGTCTCTCAGGGATTATCTTTGAGAGAAAATCGGGGAGATTCTTAAGTTCACCTCCGAGAGCCTGATATATTCCTTTTTCCGTCTTTGATCCGGGCAGGACAACGTATCCGCCTGAGACAATTTTGTCATCCCGGCGAATACCTCCCCGCGTGTCGATACCATCGGCAATCCGACTAGCTGTAGACGGTCCTTCCCCTCTGAAATAAACATGTAAGCCGCCACGTGGGGTTCGAACTTGAAACGTGCTGGATACCGCCTCACGAATAGCGGGATCACGCTCTAGTAGGCGCTGCCACCAACCAAGCCCATCGGGGTCGATATCGAACACCAGCAGCCCCGCCAATCCGGTCGCAATTCCCCAATTGCAGCCAGGCAGCAGACGGGACCATTCGGTTAATTGTTCGGGATCGCTGCTCGCGTCCTTCCAACCGTTCTTTGTCGCAGGCAGCTTACCACCAGCTACAACAGGGAAAACAGGCATTCCGTGCAAGAATTCTGGAAGCTGTAGCATTTACCGATTGGCTTTCAAGTATTCGATTGCACGTGAAAGCCTCTCAGGATCGTCCCTAAAAGAACCTAGTCCCGAGTTACAATGCAAACACAGCATTCCCCGAATTTTTCCTGTGCTATGGCAGTGGTCAAGGTATAGTCTTGAGGTCATTTCGTCACAAATCAAACAACGCCAATCTTGCTGTTCGATCATATCCAAGCGAGTCTCGGGTGAAACTTTGACAACCTTTTTTGATTTTTCGAAACCGTAATATTTAGGACGAATCTCATGGTCCCGGCGCCATTGTTTATGGCAACGGACGCAAGTTCCCGGACGTTTGGCAAACCGTACAGTCGAACCTTCTACGGTTGGTTGACTGGTCTCAGCAGTGATAGTGTAATCAATGGTCTGCAAAGAGATAACCCCCTTGCGTCGTCTCTTAACTGCCTTTACAAGCATACCCGCTGTCCCTGTCCTGATAGCGCCAACCGCCAAAGAGAGCCCCGAGAGCCCGCCAAGGTTCTCGGGGTTTTTCTGTGACTTACGGAGTCAAAATCGGTTCGAAAGCCTCGCCCGCAAACGCAAGACATAAACCTGCATCAAGCACCATGGCAAGCGAATACCAATCGGCGGGGTGCGACGTGGCTTTGTGATGCAAGATACCTCCCCACGTAGCTTGACCGATCATCCGACAAAATCTTGTGTTGAATTTTCGGGCGGGTGACAAGGTGTTGTGCCAGTGGATCAAAGATCGCCTACCGTGAGCCAGCACATTATCGATGTGAATAAGTGCGCCGACGCCTTGCAGGTCAAAAGTCAAAGTGATTTCGTGCCTCTCGTCCTCACGTGTCACAAGGGCGCCGTGACGTTCCACGATAGCGCATAGAGCGCGGGCGATATATTCCCGATCAACCTTGCGGCCGGCGTTGCTGTTGTTGAGCGTGTCCCGGTCCACGATCATGTGCACCTTATTTCCCCGCATAATCGCCAAGCTGTGCCGGTCCTCACCATTGGCAAGGTCTATTCCTACTGAGTGCATCGAATTTGCTCCTCTATCCATGCGATAGCATCGTTATAATCAGACGGATAAAAAGGGGCTTTACCTTCCCGAAGCAATGCGTTGCCCTTGCGCCTTGAAGCCTGTTTCACTGACGATTAATTCATCACCATGAATAGACCCTCGCCAGCCTCCATTAATTACATCGAAAGTCACTTTACCGTTGGGGTATTTTCGCAAAACATTGCACCATAGCTTTTGAGGCAAAATGTAAATTTCCACAGCTATTCCCCTTTACAGATTATAGGTAAGCCAGCGTTCGGAATCGAACGCATAGCGCAGCTTGTCGGCGATATCGTCAAAGGGTGCGCCGTTCGGATGCGTTTTCAGGTCCGACAAGTATTCGGCGCCGACTTCTTCCACCGCTTCCAGCAAATCGAGAGCGTCACAAACCCTTTCGGCGAAGCGTGCAGTTTCACCTTCACGAAAGAGCGCACGGACTACGGCCGGCATTCTGTCTGCGATATCGTCCAAGGCTTCCCGGCACAGGTTCAGACCTTCCGCGTCCTCCAGCAGATCCAACAATTCCGGAATGAATTGGCAATCGCTCACAAGGCGCAAGCTTTCCAGCCATTCGCGAGCGTTCAACGGTAAATGCGCCATCAGCTTACGTCCTTTCGCATCGCAGAAAAATAACCGTCATGCCAGGCGAGCCGCGGCGCATCTGGCAAGGCTGCAATGGCTTCCGGCGTGATCCAGGTTGAACGGTCCGACATATCAACCGCCTTCACGTAATAGCGCGGCTCCACGAAATCGCTTGTGCGACGGCTCACAAATTGATTGGTGATCGTACCAGCCGTGTATTCGCACAGGAAAAAACCCATCGCACCTTCCCGATACATTGGAGGCAACACGTTTAGCATCTGCTCATAAAAATCGGCCGTGATTTCCTGTAACGGCACTTGGTCAAGCCACGAGCGATTAACGCGGGCTTCAAAGTCGTCATATGGCTCGACAACGTAAGGCTTGCCGCGCTCCAGCATCAGCTTATCGGCAATCTCTTGCGCGCCTTCCTGTGTTGCGTGCCACGTCCAAGCGCTTTGCGCTCCAGGCTCACAGACAGCGAATTTCAAATCGGCGAGAGTCAGCATTAGGATTCCCCTTCCTTAACCAAATCGAGATTGACGTAGTAGCGCCAGGCGCCGCCGCGGCTTTGCAGCCGGAACAAGGCGGAATTCGCAAAGCCGCCGCGGTCGTACCATTCGCGCTTAGTGATGCGCTTTTTCCGGATTTTTTGGGCCATCAGAATTCCCTCCCCTGAATTTCCGGACCATCCCCGCCAGATTGCCAAGGGATATTGCGGAACGTGAAAAGATGATTTCCGGCCGCATCTTCACAACGTAAACCGGAACAGACTGCAAGTCGCGGGCTCCGATCCTGTCAAAGCGAACCAGCCGGAAAGCATGAATCCTTGCGATGTGGGTTTGTTGCCATTGCAAGCGCTTTGCATAGCGCGGCGAGCGCAGCAGCTTTAGGCCGGTTTCGTGCAAGTCTCCGGTCACGATAGGCTTGCAGGTCGCTAGAGCGTTTTCGATTGTCAACAGATCGTCACCGGAGATAGTGCAAGCGGTCACGCTTACTGAATAACCCGCCGCCTGTCGTTCGCTGGCATTTATCAGCTTGCGCAGTCCGATAACGTTTGATCGATCCACTACACCAGCGCGGATTGCGTCCAGGTGCTTTTGTGCTGTCCGGTTCATATTTTCGCTCCATCAAAAGCGGTTGAAACTAAATCCTACGTAACGTCACAAATCCAAAGACGCAAGAGGCTTTGCGTAAATTGTCACCTTGCGGCTTTTCCGCCCGTCATACTTCCACCAGCCGGCGAAAGCCGGATCCTTGCGGCAATTGCCAAGAGCGCGACGAATTTTCACCGTCTGGAATTGCCGCACGTTCTGAGCAATCGGCAACATTAGGCGAACCGCCAACCAATGATAGCCAACCGGCGAACCATCATCAGGCAACGCGCCTTTGATCCAGCCGACAAGTGTTGTGATTGCGTCAGCATCGCCGTTCGCTGCATCCATGACCGACAAGGCCACATCGCGCGGCGCTTGGCTTCCCCTCGCATCGCCTAGGCTCTCTAGCTGCAAGCTTGCCTTGTCTGTGAAGCGCCCTAGCTGCAAGATCAATTCAGGCTCTTCTAGCAGGTCGCACAGATCGATAACCCCCAGAGGATTGCGAGAAAGAAAGACTTCCCGAATTCGTGCGCCGCGAGGATCCGCCGTTTCATCGACCAGCAAGACGCCTCGCTTTAGCATCCGCTTGGCCTTAGCGTGCGAGATTCTGAACGTGTCGCAGAATTCCAAAAGTGTCAGCATGTCAAAGCCTCATGATCCTGAAAAATGATTGTCAGCGCATCTGCATAGGGCAGGCTAGGTGTGCCGGCTGTCAGCTTGTCGAATTCCTCACAGAATGCAGCCACATCATCGCCTTGGAAAAACACATCAGCGCCGCTAGGCTTGTGATCGATCGAATAGGCCAAGCCGTTACCCCAAGACGTAACGCGCCATTCTGGCAGATCGTGGATGATGCAAGAACGCATTAGCAGGCCTCCACATTTGCGGGACCGTCAATGGTCGCTTGTGCCTGCAAGAGAGGTTCAATCCGTTCCTCGTAGGCTTGTGCTGCAAGATCATTTGCGACCTCTAACAGATACTCATTCGCCGAACCCGGATAATTGTATTCGATACCCCAGAGCGCGAATTCATATTCGTCTGTCAAACCCTCATCATCAGCCGAGAAAACTTGCACGGCAATCCCGCACCAGGCCCATTCATCATTGCACCAGGCGCGCAAAACTTCGAAGTCATGGCGCGCAGCCCTTGCAGCCTTTTGGCGCGCAGTCTCGCCTTCGATATCATAAGGCTCGCAGCCCCAACCGTCTTTGCGTGCGATACGGTAAGCGGCCGCGAAATCATAGAAACGCTTTAACCCCCTGTCCTCGCACAAGAGCAATTCGCCCGGTTCCTTATCGCGGCGCGTCCAATCACTGACAGGGCCATGCCCGTCATGTTCTTTCCAAGGCGCGCCAGTGTTGGAATCGTGATAGACAGTGGCGACAAACAGAAAACCGTTGCACGTGGCTTCGATTGTGTCCCCGTCATGTGTGTAGCTGCCAAAGCCAGATTGGAAAATTTGCATGTCATTTGCTCCATTGAAAGCGGTTTAGAGTTTTGCCCTAAATCCGAGTTTTGATGCTGTCAAGCGCATAACGTGCGAACAAACCGCATCTTGATACGTGCGTATCCGGAGAGCGTTTACCCTTCTTGATACGTAATGCGCTACACGTGCGCGTTAAATGTTAGCTTACTGTAGTGTCGCCGCTCGCGCTGCGGCCTTACGGCCTTGCGCTCACCGCTCCACACTCATTAGAAGATCAAAAATTATTTTGACCCTCTCAATTTTCCGAAAATAGGAAAAGCCCGACAAGCCGAATTTTCCCTATCTCGTGGCTTTCAGATATCTACCCGCGCCCTATTGACCGAACACGAACTTTCTCACCCTGCGAGCGCAAAAGCCTTATCCGTTCGCGCACCTTTTCATGATCCGAAAATTCGCCGGCAAATTGCCAGTAATTTTCAGCCGCGACAAAATAACTAACGCTCCACATTTTCAATTCCCTTCCCTATCCAAACCAATCCGCTTGTGCTGATAAGCAAACCGGCGCCGCAATATTTCTTGATCCCGCAAATGCCGCCAGGCTGTCAGTCGGTCGAAACCGTGCGCAAGCTGGCAAGCGGTAATTTTGTTTTCGCAGATCATCAGAATTGCCCCTTCAGCTTCGCGAACGTTTCCCGTGCCTCTTTGGCGAATTCTTCGCTGGCGAGAGCGTTACGTTCGCATTGGTCCGCCATCTTGGGGAATTCCAGTGCCAGCTTGCGCATATCTTCAGCTTCCCGAACACATCGCTTTTCCCAAGCAATGAGAGCAATGCGGATAGTCGATTTATCGGATGATGTAAGCTGCATGTCCGTATTCCTTTTGCCGTGTTGACGATTCGTTATCGCATCCAAACCTTACCAAACGGTAAATATCTTGCAACCCATAAAATGCGGGTTGCAATGCCTTGCACCCAAATGTGACGTATGGTAAAGATTGCATTAACCATAGACGCTACGTAACGTCATGATGAGGGAAAAGGGACCCGTTGGTTAATTTTCTCGGACCGGGGGGATAGGTTCGAGCGCGGCGCCGGATGGCCGGGTCTGAGCATGATACGCTACACAACCGATTTTCCCCATCTAGACCTATTATGACCATCCCGCTCTATTATGAC
>JAAUPH010000059.1 GCA_012035435.1 Sphingopyxis sp.
GGACTGCCACGCAAGATAGACAGCACGCTTAACTTCGTCGGCGGACATATCTTTAAGCCGTTCGGTTGCCATGCGCTCTGCACGGCTTGTGGCTTCGGGCTTTTCCGTATCCTCCAGGCCAGCTGACCGCATTCGTGCGGCGAGAGCAAGTTGCCCGATAGCATCGAGCTGCTTGACAACGGCACGGTTCCAGCGGCCTCCGATCAGGCGCTCCCCGTTAGCGTGCTCGGCCAAACGCGAAACCAGCTCGCACTTTGGCGCGATGTGCGGAAACCGAATGACCGCCCGCTTTCATCAATCCGGCTATATACCCGATGGCAGTGTTCAGCGGTTCGACCGCCGCGCCCGAGTTTCAGATGCCTGACTTCGACGTAAGGTTGGCCCGTCAGCCCCATGGTCTCTTCGAACCCTTCCCATGCGACTTCCCACATCGCTTGGTCATAAGCGATGGACGGCGACAGGATCGCGTGCGCGCCCGGCTTCGAGGTCCGTGCTCCCATCCCGAAAAGGCGGAGTTCCCGAAAAGCATCGGGCAGTGAGGCCGATAGTAGGCCATGGGTCCGAACGATCGTGCGCTCATTGGCGTCGGTCTTGGCCAAGTGTCGCGCAAGGTTGGACGACAGGTCGTGTGGGTCGAGCAGGCAAATCATTTCTTGCCGCCTGCGTCCGCAAGGCAGCGTTGGATTTCTTGCGCCGCGTCGCGCATTTCAGAGAGCACAATTTCGGCTCGTTTGTGGAGATCGGGTTCGCCTGCAACGCGCATTTGTGCGGCGACCAGCTTCAGCATGCCGACCGCGCGCGCCGTTGAGGTCGCCGCCGCGCGGAGTACTTCGACATCCTGGCGGCTTGCCAGCACAGTGGCGACGGCGCCCGGAGATCGCCGTTTGCTGGGCGACGTGCTGAGGCTTGTCCTCTCAGCCAAGACCCCGCGGATCCAGTGGCCACGGGTTTGGCTGCCGGCGAGGCGGACGATGGCCTCGTCCATATCGCCGCTGACGCGGATCGTGATGACCCGCGCGAGTTGCCGTTTCTCTGTTCCACTGCGTTCGCTCATCGCTTCCACCAAGGGGGTTCCACAGGGGCGCAGCCCTTGGCCTGCCTGCATGTTCCGCGACGCGGTAAACATGCTGTGCTGGCTTACCCGCTCTCCTTTCTGACCGAAGCATAGCCAATGATCTTGCAAGGCGCCGCGGCTGATGGAGCCCTTTTGCCGACGGTCGCCCGCGGCAAGCGGCCGCGGGTAGGGCCAGCAATTACCCGCGGCGAATTTCAAGCTGGAGCTCTAACCTGTTGTGTTCACAACTAATGGAGTTGCCCCATGACGCCTGAAGTCGAACCGGAGAGCGGACCCTTCCCTGAATTCGATACGTCTTTCGGTGCCGAGCCGATATCAACTGCAGCTATTATTGGCCGGTTCCAATCGACCGCCAGTGACTATGCCGCGGCAAGAACACTGCTTACTGAACGAAAGCCAGTTGGCGGCACAGCGGTGCGCGCATTGTTGGCTGCTATGGTAAAAACCGATTTTCCGGCTGATGAAGATGCACCAAGCTGGAAAGAGGCAAAAGCTCGCCTCTTCAAGCAAGCCGCAAAAGACGCCACTGGCAAAACGCAATGGTATGTAGATCCAAGCTTGACCGATCAGTTCCGCGCCTCAGCGATAACGATCCTCAGTCTCGCGACTGAAGCGCTTCGTAGCGGCGAACTCTCTGCGATGGCGCTCTATAGGACCGGCCAAAGCATCCCACGTGACTGGGAAAACTTACCCGATGTCGTGCTCGCACAGAAGGTCAGCGAGCGCGCTGTCACCTATTATCGGGGTAGGCTTTTCGATTGATATCGAGTGTCTCGACGCTCCCAGTTGACCATTAACCGTGTTCGCCTTTCGTACTGGCGCCACTGTCACATCGGCGCCAGGAACTCTGTGCGATCCGGGATATGCTCGGTCGCGCAGGCGGCGCCAAAAGCGGCACCACCGGGACGGCAATCCCGGCAGCGCCTGACCACATCAATCGTGCTCACACAAGGAATATGACATGGCTACTTGGACCATGAATGCGCGACCAGCCGCCGTCAACGGCGACATGTCGCCTGAAAACTCGGGCTCTCTTTTCGACACTGAGTGGATCACCTGTTTCCGGTGCTCCTCCACGCACGAGGGGGTCACGGAATGAAAGCCCTCGCAATCATCGAGACCCCGGATCAGCATCGGCACGTTCTGACGACTCGCCATCCAGAAACGCGTCGGCAAGACTTGGCTCGGGTCTATGGCTCCGCCGAGACCATCTGGCTGTCTGGCCTGCCGCACCATGCAGACTGCAACCTCGTCGCCAATCGCCTGCGGCCTTTTGCGCAAGCCACAAGGCGAGAACTGGTCCGTCAGGCTTGGGAGCTTGTCTTTGGCGACACAGTCGACTGGCGGGCCAAATCCCGGCAGCGCGCCGAAGGAATGTCGATCGACCGGCACCCTGCAGACGCGATGGTCGATCCTCTCAAGGCCGATCTGCAGCCTCGCAGCCACTTCGGCTGCTATTGCCGGTCCTCTACCAGGTAGACAATGAGTGGCTAACTGTCACAATTTGCTAACCGACCCGGCCCTCAAGGCCGGGTCAACCGTTGGACGGAAGCATATCGAAAGAGTTAGGTTTGGCCTTCGCACATAAGCCGGAATGAAGCCACAGCGGCGCAGCATCCGGACGGCACGTCCGCGCACTCTGGCTGAAAGTTTGTTCTTGGTCTTGGCTTGTGATGGCCCGTCCCACTTAAAGGTTGGGGCTCCGGCCAAGTCGGCTAGGTTCAATCCGCCCATTCGACGAATGGCAGCCGGAAAATTAACCTTTTGGTTCGACTTTGAAGAGCCGGGCGTCTAAACCGTCCTGAAAAAACAAGGGGCGCTTCGCCCCTTCAACGATCAAGATGGAAGGTAATCGAGTGCGGGACATGGATGTCCGCAAAGCGCTGAAGCGCGAGGTGCTGAAACAGCACGAACGCGACGTTGATACCCTCGTTTTGCATGAACTAGGGCTTCGGCATGGCGCGGCGCGCGTTGATGTTGCCGTCGTCAACGGTGCGCTTCATGGATACGAAATCAAGAGCGATGCCGACACCCTTGAACGCCTCCCCGCTCAAATTGCGACCTATGGTTTGGTCTTGGATAAGGCGACCCTTGTCGTTGGCGAGCGACACGCCCCAAAAGCCGTAGCGCTGCTTCCCGATTGGTGGGGAGTGAAGATTGCCACGCAAGGCCCGCGCGGCGGCATATCACTGCATGAAGAAAAGCGTGCCCGCACGAACCCGTCTATCGATCCGCTGGCTGTCGCTGAACTGCTTTGGAGCAATGAGGTTCGGGCCATTTTGCGCGAATTGGGCTTCATCGAAAAAGAGCTTCGCAAGCCGCGCGCGCATCTGTATCGCGAACTCGTGGCTGCGCTTGAACTCGACGAACTTCGCGACACAACACGCCGTGTGCTCAAGGGCCGTGAAAAGTGGAGATGTCAGCCACAACCCGCGTGATATGCCGGTTGCTGGACACCCAAACCCACGTCGTCAGATTGCCAGTCGTTTCGGTGCCAGCGGCGCACTCGGCGATATAGCAGACTCACATCGGAAAACGCCGCACCATTAAAGAAGGTTTGGCGGGTGATCATATCGCACATGCCGCGATACTGATCGAAGCCCGACGTGCGAACGGCACTGCCCTTCGCGATATACCAATCTTCCGGGGTGGTGTAGCGCAGCTTCGCAAACGGCTTGATCAGTCGCATATCCAGTTCGACCGGATCGGGATGCGCCACCGCGTAATCACCGAACGTCGGGATACGCATGTCGCTGCCAAGGCGTCGGACTAATTCGCGATACAAAGCCCATTCGCGGCGGGGGATCATCGCCGTTCGGCCCGTCATGTCCTGCAATGTCTTGGGATAGGAGCTTCCCGCCACGGTGAACGTGCGCCAACGGTTCAAAGAGGGAAGGCGTTGCAAGGACACAAGCAAAGTTTGAACGAAGGCCGTAACCGGAAGGAAGTGCTTGTCGCAAAGATCGACAACAAGGTCCGTGCTGCCAAACCCAACGCCAACGTCCTGAAGCCACGCTTCAACATCGGCGGCAAGCGAAGGCCGGTCAAAATCCTCAAGCACGATCCGAAGCGCCGCGCCGCGTTCATCCAACAGAACGGCCCTTCTAGCTGCGTCGCGATAGCTGGCGTCGCTGGACAGCGCGGCGACCGGGATCGTGCCGCAACCTTCGGCGCGGGCAAGCTCCGTAACACGCGACAATGGGTGTGAACCATCGGCTAACCGATCCAAAGCAGCGATGTTCTTCGTATCGACGAAGCAGGCGCGCGCCGCCCATTTCGATTTGAGGCGACGACCGAAATCCTTCAAATGATCGTCGAGCGACTTGGCGACACGGCTGTTCTCGAAATCGTAGCCGACGGCAGGAAGCTCGATCAGCGGTGTCACGCGATCCTTCACCGCATTTTCCAGCCGCGCCAAGGCTTGGTATTCGCCAAGCTTCCACTTCAGAATAGGCACGTATTGCAGATGGTTGAACATGGCGCATTTCCTGAACTGGCGACCATGACCAATTCACAGGGAATCAGCCATCGAATGCCGTTCTGTAGCACCGATGAATCGTGAAGGCAAATTTGACGACGAAATGACGCCGTTTTTTCATCTCAAATGAAATTCCGTGACAAATTCGAACGTCATAGGATATTCTCGAAACTAGGCGATTCGCATCATGGCGCATCGACGCTCAAAGCTTGAGGCAAGTTATCAATGCCCACATTGGATTGGATCGGGAAGAAGGCGGTGGTGAACCACCATCGCCAAGTCTCTTTACAGACTGATCCACTGCGACAAGGATAAATCCGTCGGCGATCCGGATGCGGGCAATCTGCTGGTGCAGGGCGACAATCTTGAAGCCTTGAAGGCGCTGCTTCCCTATTACGCGGGCAAGGTGAAGTGCATTTATATCGACCCGCCGTATAATACAGGCAATGAAGGCTGGGTTTACAATGACAATGTGAACTCGCCCGAGATCAAGGCGTGGCTTGGTTCCGTTGTGGGCAAGGAGGCCGAAGACCTGTCACGCCATGATAAATGGCTATGCATGATGTATCCAAGGCTTCGTTTATTGAAGGAGTTTTTGAGTGACGATGGTGTGATTTTCATCAGCATTGATGACAATGAAGCTGCGCGACTTACCATCGTTTTGGACGAAATATTTCGTTGTCGTATTGCTTCATTCATTTGGAAAAGACGGCAAACGCCGGATAGCCGCAACATAAATGGCGCATCTGAAGATCATGAGTACGTTCTTTGTTACGGTCGAACAGGTAAACCCACACTGAAGGGCGCATCGAAAGATACAGATAAATATAAAAACTTGGACAACGATCCTCGTGGCCCTTGGATGAGCGATAACCTGACCGGCCTTGCAGATGCGACGGAACGTCCGAATCTTCATTACGTGGTAACGAACCCGGCAACTAACATTTCATACCCGCCGCATCCTACGCGTGGTTGGGCTGTTGGGCCTGAACGAATGGCTACACTCATTCGTGACAATCAAATATTGTGGCCGAAATCGGCTCAAGGACGACCACGAATAAAGCGCTTCCTTGCAGATTTGAAGTCAGAAACGACTGGCCTTTCGACCTTTATAGAAGCGAGTGCAAATATTGCCGGAACGCGCGAAATCAATGAAATGTTTGGTGCAAAGGTTTTCGCATTCCCAAAGCCAAGGGACTTGATCGAAGCGCTTATCGATCAGATTGCTGGGTCTGAAGACTACATCCTTGACAGCTTTGCGGGCACCGGAACGACTGGACATGCCGTTCTAGGATTGGAAGCGAGCGTTCGGCGCAATCGTAAATTTATTTTAATTGAAATGGATGCAGGCATTGCCTCGAATGTTACTTCCGAACGACTGCGAAAAGCGGTCCTTGGATATGAGCCTTCGAGTGGGAAGTCAGCGGTAAATGGCCTTGGCGGCGGCTTCCGCTTCTGCACCCTTGGCGAGCCGCTGTTCGATGCCGATGGCAATGTCAGTCCGGCTGTCACATTCCCTGATCTGGCGGCGCATGTGTTTTTCTGCGAGACGGGTTCGCCCATCCCGGCCCGTGCGGATGGGGCGACGTCGCTGATCGGCACATTCCAGGGCCGCGCGATTTATCTGTTGCACAATGCGGAAGCGGTCGGCGTTGCCAGCGCCAGCGCGGGCACTGTGCTGAGCGGCACCGTGCTTGATGCGCTGCCGCTGTCGGAACCCGGCTTTACCGGTGCGCGCATTGTCTATGCCGAAGGCTGCACCGTGCCCGATGAGCGCCTCGCCCGCCTTGGCGTGACGTTCAAGCAGATCCCCTACCAGATCGAGGGGCTGTGAGCATGGCGGAAGGTTCAGCGGAGCTCCTGCTTTACACTGGAGAAGACGGCGAAACTCGTATCGACGTGCGGCTTGTGGAAGAGACAGTCTGGCTGACACAAGCGCAAATGGCCGACCTTTTCGACAAGGATGTGCGCACGATCAACGAGCACATCGGCAACCTCTATGCTGAAGGCGAATGTGATGAGGCGGCAACCATCCGGAAATTCCGGATAGTTCGAACCGAGGGCTCGCGCGAGGTCGCGCGCTCCATCGAGCACTACAATCTCGATGTGATCATATCGGTTGGCTATCGCGTCAAGTCCTTGCGCGGTGTCGTCTTCCGCAAGTGGGCAACGGGGCGACTGAAAGAATACATCATCAAAGGCTTCGTCATGGATGACGAGCGCCTGAAGCTCGCCCGCAATGATTATTCGACGAGATGGTGCGCCGCGTCCGGCGCATCCGCGTGTCGGAGCGGCGGTTTTACCAGAAGATCACCGACATTTTCGCGCTCAGCATCGACTATGATTCCAACAGCCAGACGACGCGCGATTTCTTCGCCACAGTGCAGAACAAGTTCCACTTCGCCATTCACGGCATGACAGCGCCCGAGATGATCCATGCGCGTGTCGATGCCGGAAAGCCGCTGATGGGCATGTCATCATTCAGGGGCGGGTTCCCGACTTCGGCCGATGTGACGAGCGCGCTGAACTATCTCGATGAGAACGAGCTGTTGGCGATGGAACGCATCGTCCAGCAATATCTCGACTTTGCCGAAGGGCAGGCCGAGCGCCGCATCGCCATGACGATGGCCGACTGGATCACCAAGCTGCACGGCTTCCTGACCCTCAACGACCGCGACATTCTGCAGGGCGCTGGCAAGATCAGCCGCAAGGACGCCGACGCAAAGGCGCTGGCCGCGTTCGAGACATACCGGGTTGAGCAGGACCGGGCCTATGTCAGCGATTTTGACCGCAGCACCGCAAGACTGATCAAGGGAAAGCCTGCGCAAACGAAAAAGGGCAAGGCCGAATGACACTGCCCGTTTTCAAGCTGAAGGACTACCAGATCCAGACGCTGGCCGCGCTGCGCGCATTCCTTGAAAAGACAGTGGAGATGGCTGACGCCGACACGGCGTTCTACGCGCTGACACGGCGGCCCTTCGTGCCGGTGCCCAATTTGCCGGGGCTGCCCTATGTGTGCCTGCGCATCCCGACCGGGGGCGGCAAGACCATTCTTGCCGCGCATGCGATTTCGGTTGCCGCGGACAGCTTTCTGCGGACGGACACGCCGACCGTACTGTGGCTCGTGCCATCGCAGACCATCCGCGAGCAGACGCTTTCCACTCTGTCTGACCGCGCGCACCCCAACCGCCGTGCCTTGGCGGATCGCTTCGGCGAGAATGTGCGGGTGATGAGTGTCGCCGACGCGCTTTATGCCAAGCGTGCCGACTATGATGGTGGCGTCGTGGTGATTGTCGCCACCGTGCAGGCGTTCCGCGTGGAGGAAACCGAAGGCCGCAAGGTCTATGAAGCCAATGGCGAATTGATGGATCATTTCAGCGGGCTGGCCGATGGGCTGCGCCGCGTTCTGGATATCGGCCCGGGCGGTGACCCTGTGCCATCACTCGCCAATGTGCTGCGCCTGCGCCGGCCGATGGTGATCGTAGACGAGGCGCATAATGCGCGCACCGACTTGTCGTTCGACACGCTGGCGCGGCTCAAACCATCGCTGATCGTCGAATTCACGGCGACACCCGTGACGCCCGAAGAGCATAAGCCCGAAAAGGGAATCTACGCGTCGAACGTGCTGCATCAGGTCTCCGCCGCAGAACTGAAGGCGGCGGAAATGATCAAGCTGCCGGTGATCCTGCGCGGGCGCGCCGACCCGCGCGAGACCATCGGCGACGCGATTGCCTGGCTCGATGAACTGGATGGCACGGCCAAGGCCGAGGAAAGCGTGACGGGCGAATTCATCCGCCCCGTGATGCTTCTGCAGTCCGAACCGAAATCGAAGGACAAGCCGACGCTTCACGCCGAGGAAGTGAAGAAGCTGCTGATCGAGGATTTCAGGGTGCCGGAAGGCCATATCGTGATCGCGACCGGCGACACCAAAGGGCTTGACGGCGTCGACCTCTTCGACCGGGCTTGCGTGGTTCGTTTCATCATCACCCAGCAGGCGCTGAAGGAAGGCTGGGATTGTTCGTTTGCCTATGTGCTGTGTTCGGTTGCCGAACAGAAATCACCCCGCGCGGTGGAACAGCTTCTCGGCCGCGTGCTGCGCCTGCCTGCGGCCAGCCGCAAACGGCACGAAGACCTGAACCGGGCTTATGCCTTCGCCACGACCACAAGCTTTCAGCACGCGGCAAACACGCTGCGTGACGGGCTGGTGAACAATGGCTTCGAGAAGGTTGAGGCTGAAGCGCTGGTGCGCGCCGTGCCGATGATCCCCGGCATGGAGCCGGGCGGTTCGGCCTTTGTCCATGAGGAGGCGCTGCCAACCGATGTGGATGTCGCGCCCTTCAAGACCAACATTGAACTGGCAACCGGCGGCCGGGTGCAGGTTGATCTAACGGCAGGTGTGATCCGCGTGCGCGGTGCACTGTCGAACTATGACAGCATGGCGCTGAAACTCGTCCTGCCCGATGCGGCGGCCGCAACAATCGACGCGCTTGTGCATCGCTCGCGCGGCGCGCGGCTGAAGGCACCCGATGTGGCAAGCGAAACCATCCGTTTCGCCGTGCCGCAACTGGCCGTCCGCAACGGGGCCAATTGGGAACTGTTCGACAAGGCGCATTTCCTCGACATTCCATGGAAGCTGGAAGATGCCGACCCGGCCCCGATCCTTGACGTTTTTTGCGCCGCCCCGCGCCGCCGCCGAGGAGGCCCGGATCGACATTGATGCGAGCCAGACCGTGAAGGTGGAGTTCGTTTCAGACTTGCACGAACAACTTTCACTGGCGCTGGCTTTGCGCGGCTGGACGAAGAACGCGCTTGTAAACTGGATCGACAGGCGTCTGCCCATTTCAGCCCGCCGCGACATCACGCCCACCTCCTCAAGGCTGTTCATCGCCAAAACACTCGATCTCATCACCGCCCAAACGGGAATAGGGATTGAGGCGCTGGCTCGGGCGAATTTCAGGCTGGTGGAGGCCTTCATCAAGGTCATCGCCAAGCATCGCGATGCGCGCGAGGCGTCGGCCTTTGATCGTGCGCTCATTGCCCAAAGCGGTCTCGAATTCCGCGCCAGTTCCGAAATCGAACTGGTGTTTGAGGAAAGCCGCTACGGCTACAACCAGCCCTACAAAGGGCGCATGGAGTTCAAGAAGCACTTGTTCCGCGTGGTGGGCGACCTTGAAGCCAGCGGCGAAGAACATGAATGCGCGGTGGCCATAGAGCGCAATCCGCATGTCAAAGCCTGGGTGCGCAACACGGCGCGTCAGCAACATTCCTTCTGGCTGCAGACCGCGTCGGACAGATTCTACCCCGACTTTGTTGCGCTGCTGAATGATGGACGCATCCTGGTGATGGAGTACAAAGGCGCGCCTTATTTCACCAATGACGACTCCCGCGAGAAGCGCGTGATCGGCGACCTGTGGGCCGATCGTTCCGGCGGCAAATGCCTGTTCGTGATGATTGAGAAGATGGAGTTTACGCGGATTGACCGGGTGATTGCTGGAGGGTGAATGCGGTGTGATGCTCCAATCCATCAACCATCAGGAAGAAATTTTTTCGTGGTCCTGCCCATGACGGCCCCATCCAAATTGGAAATTTGAGTCTCCGGCAAACCTGGCACGGTTCACCTCTTCCTTCGAACCGCGATCCACGGTTGCGCTCTGCGAAGAAGACGACCAGATCGATATGTGCCTATGTTCAAGACAATGGTAAGCGGTGTTCCGATCACACGTTTGCGCGGTGGTTCCACGGCATGAGGTCGTTTATCTGGCTTTTCTTGTGGCCGTTTACGATGGCCGAGAGGGTTT
>JAAUPH010000060.1 GCA_012035435.1 Sphingopyxis sp.
GCCGCCACTTGGTCCCGCGCCACTTCAACCGCCGCCGCCGCCGCGCGCCCAGCGCGGTAATTGCTCGCGGGATTGGCAAAGCCATCACCCTCACCCGGCCCGGTCAGCCATTTCAGCATCGCCGCCCGCGCCTCTGGGGCGAGCGGGGTGGTCGCTTGGTAATCCAGGTAAAGCATGGATCCTGCGTTAGCCGCCCTACCCCGTTCGTGTCGAGCGAAGTGAAGACGCCGTGAGTGCATGGCTGGTGTCTCAATTTCGCCCGACAAGAACGGAATTCGGGGTCGGACCAACCTTATTGCGAGCGATTCGCAAAAGTTGCATTTTGCAACCAGATCGCTATAGAGCGTCCGCTTCGAGGTCGCCAGCGTCCTGCTGCGCTCCCCAAATGACAAGGTAATTCCATGCCCGACGTGATTTTTCCCGGCCCTGAAGGCCGCATCGAAGGCCGCTTTTCTCCTCCGCCGCGCCCGCGCGCGCCAGTTGCGCTGATCCTGCACCCGCATCCGCAGGGCGGCGGGACGATGAACGATCGCATCACCCAGGCGATGTACAAAAGCTTTGTTGCCCGCGGCTTTGCCGTGCTGCGCTTCAACTTTCGCGGCGTCGGGCGCAGCCAGGGAGTATTCGACAATGGCATTGGCGAATTGTCCGATGCGGCATCAGCGCTCGACTGGGTCCAGTCGATACATCCCGAAGCACAGACCACCTGGGTCGCGGGTTTCAGCTTTGGCGCGTGGATTGGGATGCAGCTGCTGATGCGGCGGCCTGAGATTCGCGGCTTTTTGTCGGTCGCGCCGCCTGCAAATATGTATGATTTCAGCTTCTTGGCGCCCTGCCCCTCGTCGGGCATCATCGTGGCCGGGGTGCAGGATGAAATCGTCCCTCCCGCTTCGATCCAGAAGCTGGTCGACAAACTGCGCACCCAGCGGGGCATCACGATTCATCATGACGAGATCCCGCGCGCCAATCATTTCTTTGAACATGAACTCGACCAATTGATGAAGTCGCTCGATAACTATCTGGATATGCGGCTTGCCCCGGACTCACCAATCAAATAGCGGCGGCACCGGCGCCAGCCAAATGGCGACGTTCGCGAATATCACCAGCGCGGCGATCAGCATCAACAGCGCACGTTTTCGGTCGCCGCGGCGGAAGATGTAGATTGCACCGCCGCTGAGCGCGAAACCAGCTAGCATCAGGATGGCAAGGATCGTGTCGGACATAGCACTGTTTTAACGCGCCGCAACAAAAGTGCCACTGTCGCTTATGGCCAATTCGCGCCCGTTGGCCTAAAGCCCCGCCAAGCGATTCTCGCATCCCTCGAACGGAGCCGCCATGCGTCTTGCGATAGCCTCTGACCATGCTGCCTTTGCACTGAAAAGCGAACTGGCCGAATGGCTACGCGCGGCAGGGCATGATGTCGCCGATCTGGGTCCAGACGACACGAGCAGCGTCGACTATCCCGACTATGGCTATGCACTTGCCGCCTGTGTTGCGGCTGGGGAAGCCGATTTCGGCGTGGCACTGTGCGGATCGGGCATTGGCATTTCGATCGCGGCCAACCGCCACCCCGGTTGCCGTGCCGCGTTGGTGTCCGAACCCTTGTCGGCTCGGCTCGCGCGCGAGCATAATGATGCCAATGTCATCGCGCTGGGCGCGCGTTTGACGGGCAGCGACATGGCCCGCGCTTGTATCGAAGCGTTCCTGACCACCCAATTTGCCGGTGACCGCCATGTGCGCCGCGTCGGCAAGCTATCACATCCGCCTGTATTGGAGACGCCCGCATGAGCACCGACACCCTCGATCGCCCGGCCATCCGCGCCGCGGGTTTCTTCACCGACAGCGTGACCACCACCGACACCGCTGTGGCTGCGGCACTCGCGAGCGAAATGGACCGCGAGCAATATCAGATCGAACTGATCGCCAGCGAAAATATCGTGTCGAAAGCGGTGCTGGAGGCACAGGGATCGGTCTTCACCAACAAATATGCCGAAGGCTATCCGGGCAAGCGCTACTACCAGGGCTGTGCGCCATCTGATGCCGTCGAAACGCTGGCAATTGACCGTGCCAAAGCCTTGTTTGATTGTGGTTTCGTCAATGTGCAACCGCATTCGGGCGCGCAGGCCAATGGCGCGGTCATGCTCGCGCTGACCAAGCCCGGCGCGACGATTTTGGGCATGAGTCTGGATGCCGGCGGCCACCTGACACACGGCGCGAAAGCTGCGCAGTCGGGCAAATGGTTCAATGCCGTCCAATATGGCGTCCGCCCCGACGATCATCTGATCGACTTCGATCAAGTCGAAGCCCTAGCGCGTGAGCATCGCCCTACGCTCATCATCGCTGGCGGCAGCGCCTATCCGCGGCAGATTGACTTCGCCCGCTTCCGCGCGATTGCCGATGATGTCGGCGCGTTGTTGATGGTCGATATGGCGCATTTTGCGGGTCTTGTCGCAGGCGGGGCGCATCCCTCGCCCTTGCCCCACGCCCATGTCGTGACGACCACCACGCACAAAACCTTGCGCGGCCCACGCGGCGGCATGATCCTGACCAATGACGAGGCGATTGCCAAGCGCATCAATTCGGCGGTCTTCCCTGGCCTGCAGGGTGGCCCGCTGATGCACGTCATCGCCGCCAAAGCCGTCGCGTTCCAAGAAGCGCTCGAGCCGTCCTTCGCCGCTTATCAGCGGCAAGTGCTCGCGAACGCGCGGGCGATGGCGAAGATGCGGTCCTGATTCGGGATCGGCGTGGCGTTCCACGAAAGCCACTTGTAGGTGCCATCCTTGCACCGGTAGCGGTTCTCGAACGAGATCGTGTCGAGGCCATCGACGGAGAGCTTGCTCGCCTCTGCGGCTACACGACAACCAATCGAAAAGGCGAAACACGCATCAACGTAGCCGAGTTCTATGAAGCTTTGCTACAGGCGAGGGGACTTGATTTAGGCTCTGACAAATCCCAGCGGCGCGGACGTGAAGCCACGTTCCGGGTCGGTGTCCAAAGAATGGCCAAATCCTGATTGGTTCGGCCTACACCAAAAACATGGGCCTACAACCTGGCGATGAGTTTGATGTCAAGTTAGGCTATAAGCACATCCATTTGGTGAAGTGTAGCGACGATGAAGCGGAGGATTAGCTCTCGCCAAAGAGAAAATTCTGGCCGCCTGGGTGGGCCATCAAATCAAGCCGGGGCGATCGCAAATTTGCGCTTCAATTCCCTCCCGCTGGGGTTGCCCTAACCCCAGCGGGAGGTAGCCAGATCCGCCCAAGCCCCACCAAAGCCCTAGCCCTCCGCTGCCCCGCTGAGAGCTGGGGCTTTCCCTTGGCAGGCTGCGCTGTTCCCAAAACTTACAAACCCGCTTAGAATCATCCCCATACCAACCGTGTTATCGCGGAGATGCTTTCAATCCCCGTGGGGAGAGAGCCCCCCCTGCGAGAGGCGTGCCAGCAACGTTTGCACGAAAAAGTACAGCCAATTTCAGAAAATTGCCCATTAGTGCAGTTATTCGGGAATCCGTCAGCCATCCTCTGTATCTTGTTTACGTATAAACGCTGAAGCCAATATACCCATGCGTCCCCGAAAAGCCTTAGTTGAGCAGTTCTCTACCTTTGCCCAAGTTGCGGATGATCAATTTCAGGGTTGGCGGGCTGATCCGCGCCTGAAGCTCAGCATGGTCAAACAGCTTGAACTGGCGGCCTCCTCTAGCCTGGACGGCCTGGCGGCAGAGGGGGGGAGTAGAAACAGAGCAACGCTGGGCGCTTTACTGGTACGAGCTGTGGCAAAGCCAACCCAGCTCCGTTGCCAAGGCCCATTTGTTTGCTTACCTGCAAGAACCTTGCTACTGGGCCGCCCGAGAAGTGGCCCAGAAATATGTGAGTTTGCATCCGGGCCAGTCTTCGGGCTATTGCACCGGGGATTATTTTCAGATGGCCATGGCGGCCCTGCCCGATGCCCTCGGCCAGTTTCGGCCCGATCGCTCCAGCCAGGTTAAAAGTTTTATTCAAATCTTTATCTCCTCGCGGCTCAAGGCCCTTCTGCGCCAGAGCAAGCTGGCCGATTTTTGTACCCCCTGGGCGCTGCTGCGCAAGACCAGTAAGCGAAGAATGGGCCAAGTCTTGACGGCGCTGGGGCTGAGTCTCGATCAACAGCAGCCCTATCTGGCGCTGCTGCTGGGCTTTCAGGAGCTGTATCTGCCGGTCCATGCGGGGGGCTCGGCTCGGTTGCCCAAGCCCGAGGGAGAGCTCTGGCAGAGCCTAGCGGGCTTTTACAATCAGCGGCGCAGCAGTTGGTGCAGCCCTGGGGCGGGGGCCTTAGACGCTGCCCAGGTTGAGGACAGACTCATCAAAATGGCCCAGTGGGTGCGCAATTACCTCTACCCCTCGATCGATTCCATCAATCGCGGTATTGCGGGAGAAGAGGGGGATGTGGGGGAAATTCAAGATCGCATCACGAGCGCAAATTGTCTGTTCAGTGACGGGAACAATCCGGATTTGCTGACCAGTCTGATGGAGGTAGACGATCACGGGGAGCGCCAGCAGCAGCTCGCGGAGATGACCCAGGTTTTAGCCCAGGCCTATGGTCAGCTCGATGGGGAAAGTCAGCGGGTGTTGGCGCTGCTGTATGGCGATCGCCTCTCCCAGATGGAGGTCAGTCCGGCGGACCACCTCAGCCAGGCGACGGTTTCCCGGCGAGCGGGCCGGGCAAGCGCGTCGATGCATAGCGCGCCGGTATCACCGCGATGAAGCCGCTCGTCACGCCTGCCCTCCAAGGTCACGCAGCACCAGGCGCATCAGCCGCGCCGTGCGATCGGCGAGGACGGCATAGCCATTCGGATCGCGGCGCGCCCAGGCCCCGACATCGGCGGGCAGGCCTAGCGCTTGGTGATAGGCGCTGGCGATTTCGATAATCAGCCCGTCGATCGTGCGGATCTCAACCCGCCGACTGAGCCCGCGGGTCCGCTCGGCGAAGACGTCGCAAGCCGCATTGGTATGCGTGACGATCAGGAGCCGCCCTTCTCCCAGGCCGGGTGCCACGTTACGGGCATAGCTCGCGCCCTGATAGGTCTTGCCACACCCGCCCGGCGCTTCGACCACGACCAGTGGCGCGGCCGACCGTAAGGCTTCCGCGACTGTGGCGTCACTCATCAGTTGATCGTCTCCACCGTAGCGAGGCCGACCGCGGTTCGCACCGCATTGACGAACGGGAGCAACTGCGGCGACAAGTTTGGCCAGAGCCCGAGCGCAAACATTTTATCCGCAAGCTCAGCGCCACCGGCGGTCGATTTGAACCAGCGCTGGCCGTGCTTCTTCCATTCCTTTTTCTGGTCGTTCGGGGCGTGGGGATCGGCGGGCGGGCTGCCACAAGCCGCCCCGACGATCAGTTGGCGGACATCGTCGGTCGCGGCGAGGATGGCCGCGAGCGATTTGTCCTGAATGCCAAGCCGATCCGCGAGCGTCCTAAGCCGCTCGCCGGCGTCGCCTCGGGATCGGTAATGAAGGCTTCGATCTGATCGTCGCTGAGGTGCGGGACGAAGTTGGTTTCGAGGCAACCAATTGGCCAGCGCATGAGGAGTTCGCCCAACTTATCCTTGACCTGTTGCCACGAGCCCTCTTGGGTCCCTTCATTGTCGGCAAAGCCAGCGACCGCAAGTCCGCTCGCCGCTAGGCCGCGCAAAACCGTCAGGGCTTCGGAATTGCTGCCCCCGTCGCTCACCCGGATGCCGTGCCGCCGGATGTCCTCGCCGATCGATCGCGTTAGCAAGGTCGTCACGAACCCGACCTCGGTTGCGCCCTCGGCGATCACTGCAAGCCGCGCGAGGAAGGTTTCGGGATCGCGCTTCTGCTGGGCCGCAACCGAAGCGGGCAAGCTGCCGACCTTGCCGCCGGCATCGACATACCAAAGCGAGGCACCGACCGCGGCGTTGACCGCGGGCGCGCTATGGGTGGTGACGAACACCTGGGACGAGTTCGCGATCAGCTCTTCCATCAGGATGCGTTGGCGATAGGATTCGAGTCCCCGTTCGATTTCATCGACGACGATTATTGGATGGTCCACTTGATGCAGGGCGGCGATCTCGAACGCCGCCAGCCGACGTGTTCCCGCACCCCAGCTGGAGAGCGGCAGTTTCGTCCCGTCTTTGGCTGCCATGAGGCCGATCAGGGCATTCAGGGAGAACCCCGGCCCGCCGACCAGGCCAAGGCCGAGCTTGCTCGGGAGCAGCCGGAAGACAAATCGCTCATCGAGTGCGGACAGCGCCGCTTTTGCCTCCTCCTTGAGCTCGCCATCAACGTCGGTTTCTCCGAGCTATCCGCGAGCCGCGAGCGCAGCGTCCGATCGTTCAGCAGTCGGTCCAGCGCCGATCCCTGCAGCAAGCGCAGGTCGCGATCGTTGCGATCATCGCCGCTCAACCGCACCACGCCGATGTTGCGGCGGACCGACACGGGAAAATGGTCGAAACTCTCGTCGGGCTGGCAGATTTCATGCTGGAGATCGAAATCGGGCGTGTCCGCAGACCCGCACGCAGAACACCGGATCGTGCGGTTGCCCGTCATTGGCTTCGAGATCGGGCAGTTTGGCCCCGTCCCCACCCCATTCCCACGGCCAGACCGACTTACGCTGCCCGACGATACCGCAGGACAGCGGTAGCGCCATGACAGCCGAAATCTCAAACCCTTCTTCGTGACGGCGCTGCCAATAATCGGCGTCCGACACGGTCGTCGCATTGGTCGGGTTCAAGAGCAAAGCGATCGCTTCGATGATCGTCGTCTTGCCGACATCGCCACCGCCAAGCAGGACATTGACGCCCTTTGCGGGAAGCCAGGTCAGGTCTTCGATCCCCCTGAATCGCTTAATGTTCAGAAGCCGGATATAGGGTGCCTCGTCGGCGGATTGATGTGCATCTTCTGGCATAACGGTAAGTTACGGCTTGGCGAGACGCTGGTCCAGCAACAGTTTGGTTCAGACGGACTAGGACCAATCATCGCTCTCGCGGAACTACTGCGGCTGGATGAGCGGCCAGGGCGCCGATCGAAACGTCATGAGCGCCGCCGCGCCGAATGCTGGCTCGACCTGCGTTGCCCAGGCGATCAGCCCACGAACGTGATGGTAGAGGCTCGACGTCCCGGTCTTGCGGGCGAGCGCATGTTTGGCCGGCCCGTGATCCGGCGAAGTCAGATAATAGAGATGAAGCCGGATATTGTCCTTGAATTCGCGCGACAGGCGCGGTGTCGGACCATCGACCAGCAAGCCGAGGATAACCCGACGGGTACCGGGTCCGCGAATGACGGTCTTCCGGTGATTTGGACGGAAGCCTGCCTCATTCAGGATGCGGCAGACCTCGCGCCGCAGGCTGTGCATGTCGGCGATAGTGCGGGGCTTGTCCGACGAGAAGGCAAGATCGTCGGCGTAGCGCGAATAGCGAAAGCCACGGGCCTCAGCGAGGGCCGACAGAAACGTATCGGTCCGAACCATGGCGAGATTGGCGAGCATGGGACTGGTTGGGGCCCCTTGCGGCAGGAACCCTTCGAAATTGCTGTGGTAGAGTGTGATGGGTCCGCGATGCGGCGCTGGATTGCGCCCCGGCCCGCGATCTAGGTCGATGGTGCACAGCCGCGCGAACTCAAACGCCAACAACTTGGGGAACCCGAGGCTAGAGAAGATCGCCGAGACCCGCCCTTCGCTGACGGAATGGAAGAAATCCTCGATGTCGACCTTGAGCAACCACTGCGTATCGGGATGCTGCTCGGCCGCGAGAACCGGCGACGAGTCGGGATGAAACGCGAAACTCGCCGGGTGGGGCTCGACGTAGCGCAAGACATTGTCGACCAGCCAGCGCTGGGCAGCTGCCAGACTTGGTGGCGGAATGGAGATCATCCGCATCGACGATCGGCCGGGAATGCGCTTGCGCAAGTAGACGAAGCGGTATCCGATGTGCGCGCGGCGAGCCACGGTCCGACGCAGGAACAAATAAGGGAGGCCGGTCACGACCGAGAAATGACGCAGCGTAAGAACCGGCGTGATTCGCGGATCGGTTTCCCGTATCCGGGCAAAAGCGGCGAGCGCGTTATCGAGCGTGACCTTGGCGACTTCTTGCCGCCGACCGCCGGACAGATAGCGTTGAGGGCTCGGCGCTGGCATCTACTTCGGCCCACCGGGGTGGGTGGGACAGCAAGTCTCGTCCAAGACTCCGCCAGCCGAGACTTGCTGTCTCGCGCAGCGCGAAGGTCCTGCTCCGATACGCGGACTCAGGGAATCCCGAGCCCCAGGTCCCCAAGGGACCAGTCGCCGCTTGCGCGGCGCATTTCTAAACGACCTCACCGGGCCCTCAACTGAGTCGGATAGTAATAGGGTTGCTCGGTCGAGGGAAGCACGAACGTGCGCGCGCGGCGCAATTGCAGACGGCGCAGCTCGCGTCGTCCCAAGGCGGTCAGCGTGCGACGCGGGGACGTCCAATGGGCGATTTCTGTAAAGACGAGGATCTGCTCGACATCGGCGATTGGGAGCCGCGTGCGGGCCGACGCCGCAGCGGCGCTGCGCGCACCGTCGAGCAACGCGGTCAGCACAAGCATGGTCTCGACCCAGCGCCGCTTCAGCGGATCATCGAGAAATCTCTTGGCGGTTCGTAGCCGCAACATGCTCCGCGCCCATTCAGCAAGCGCGTCGGCATTGTCAGCCGGAAACTGCTGGTCCGCCGCCAGGGCGCTGCGATTGACGAACAAAGGGAGCCAGCCGCCCTTGCGACTATGCAGGACCGGCGGGGCATTGTTCGGCATTCCGTGCCCGAACGCGATCAACGCGCCGCCATTGCCGTAGCCAAGCGGCGTTTGATGCTTCCTGGGATATGCCCGACAGAGTGTCACAACATCCATTTGTTCCTGACCTCCGAAAGAGCTCCACAAGGTCGGGCAGGCATGAACAACGCGCACGCTTGGCCGGCTGCGGTGCGATCGGACACGATCGAGCCCGGCTTCGGTCCCGGAATAGGCGACGACCGCCAATTGAATCCGACCATAGGAATCCCAGCTGCGAATGGTTGCAACGCGCCAGAACGCCTCTATCATCTCCCACACGCGCTGTCCCGACCCGATGAAGTCGGTGACGATGACGATATGGCTGGCCCGTCGCTCGCGCAGCGTATCGGGTCCGGGATGACTTATCACTAGGTCGCGATATAGCCGCTGATAGCCGGTGATGAAGTTCGCGATCGCGCCTTCGCTGCCGACTTCCTGATCATTGGGATCGATGACGATCGGCGCGGCGCCTGGGCCCGCCGCCCGCCCCTTCTCGGTCCCCGAAAAAAACGGAAGAACCTCGCTATACTCCGGCCCGTAATCGCCTTCGGCGTCGCGCGTTTCGACCTCGCGTTCGGCATAGAGCGCGATCGGGCGACCCGTGTCGCTGTCGGGACGCGTCGCTAGAGTTTCGTCGAGCAACGTGCGCAAGCCACGATACAGAGCGTCGTGGCCAACCAACATTACCGCGTCGGCCAGTCGCACTGCGGTGCCGCGCTCGCTGCCCGGAAACTGCTCCAGCCAAGTGCGGGCAAATTCAGACTGAGAGATCGTCATACTGCACAGTATTCCGCAACGCACGATGCTGCAAACCCATTCCGGCTGTGGAATAGGTCCAGAACCACCGCGATCATCAGTGCCAACCCGCTAAATTGCATGCTGGCACTGTCACGACCGTATGGCGCAGGACGCTCTCAACGCTGCAGCTGGAGAGACGAACGAATGACTGCTTTCCGGATTAATTGCTCTCCAGTCGAATGACCGGGACGAGGCGCTAACCGACCGACCGCAAGAGGCTGAGCTGACGTCTCAATAGCGTGCCCAACAAACAAATGCGCTCCCCAAGTTAGCGCCTGCGGGTCATCGCGTTCGCCGCTGCTGACATTGCCCTTTGGACGGCTGGCATTCGCCGCATTTCGGTCTTTCCAGAAACCGCCAATGCAAGAGCCTCGTCGGCACTGTCGGCACGCCTGTCCGCCAGAATACGATCCATGCGATCGACCTGTTCAAACAGGCGCTGGGCATCTTCGGGCATGAATGCAGTGAACTCCCGCCGCCGACGCGCAGTCGTCCAATTTCGGCCCCTGCCGCGGCCATGTTGGCGTCTGACCGGTCGACCCAGTAGGCGTTAAATTTGATGTCCCAATTTATAACTGCGCGCGCGAACTGACCTTGAACCTGCGCCCGGGCTTCTGCCTCAAGCACAGGGTCCGCCAGCGTCAAGTCGTTCATCAGCAGCTTTCGTGCGACGTAAACTTGCGCCGCGCGGTTGGCAGCTTTTACCCGGATGCGCTCATAGCCGCGCAACTTGGCTGCCGAATCATGATGTCGAGAGTGTTT
>JAAUPH010000061.1 GCA_012035435.1 Sphingopyxis sp.
CTCGCCGCGAAGTGGAACACGGCTTCGACGCTGCGCTCGCTTGTCCTGCTCCTGTCCCCAGCCCGTGTGCCACGATCAAGACGTCCGCGCAGGCCACTCCTTCGGGATAGGTCAGTCGTCCATGTTGTTGAACCACGAACACCCGCCGAAGCGGGATCATCATCAGTACGCCCAGCAGCCCGCCGAGCACCGATCCGCCAATGCCGTCGTCGGGGCGGCACGCGCGTTCAAGGTCGCGGCGATAGGCTTCTTCTTCCTGTTCCCATGCACTGTCGGCCCAGCCTGCGTCGGGCGCGGCGCGCTGCACCATCGTGTGCGACCGCGCCACTGGTGCATCGCCATCGAGCACGCAGCGATACTCGCGCGCGTTGGGGCTGTCATAGGTGCAAACCCAGCGGCCATCCGACGCAGCATCGGATTTGCCGCGATATTCGCCTTCGACCGGATGGCGATCCGGCCCGTTGGTGAAGACGCGCTCGTCGGCGTCATAGTCCACACCATAACCGAGCGCAGGCTTGGCTGGTGCCGAAATGACGGGCGTGGCGGGCTTGGCGGGCGCTGGCTTTGGCACTGCGACCACCGGCGTGGGCACGGTGGGTGTAACCTCTGCCGCGCCGACAGCTTCGCGGGCGGCAGCAGCGGCGGTCGCCGCGCGCGTAGCCGAATCCTGAGCAAAGCCGTGATCGGCGATTATCAGCCCGCCCGCCGCAACGCCCAACAAGATCAAAGTCCGCATTTGTCAAATCCCCCGCATCAGTATGGAAGGCCGCGGCAAAGCGCAGCTGCAATCGTTAACAGGATATTTAGCAAAAGCGGCGGTGGTGGGCGAATCCGTTAACCCTGACTCCGGCGTCCCGATTTGGGTCAGTTGGCGAGCGCGAGCGCGATGCGCTTCACCAGTTCCTCGCACCCCGTCTGATCCTCTCGCGTGAAGCGCGCGGGCGCAGGGCTGTCCAGATCGAGCACGCCGATCAGCCGGCCGCCCACCACAATCGGCACCACCAGCTCGCTTCGGCTGGCGGCGTCGCAGGCGATATGGCCGGGGAAGGCGTGGACATCATCGACACGCTGGCTGGTGCGGGTCCGCGCCGCAGCGCCGCATACGCCCTTGTCGAGCGCGATGCGGATGCAGGCGGCCTGCCCCTGAAACGGGCCCAGCACCAATTCGGTGCCGTCGAACCGGTAAAAGCCCGCCCAGTTTAAATCCGGGATCGCTTGCCAGATCAGCGCAGCGACATTCGCCATATTGGCGATGGCGTCGCGCTCATCTGCCGTGACCGCCGCGCACATATCGGTCAGCTCACCCCAGCGCTCCGTGGTGCCCGCTGCGCTGGGCGCGAAGGCGAAGCTCACCTTGCCGTCAACCCGGTATGTTTGGCGATGAAGGCATACATGTCGGCAAATTCGGCAATCACCTTGTCGGTCGGTTTGCCCGAACCATGGCCCGCGCGCATTTCGATGCGGATCAGATGTGGCTTGTCGCCGATTTGTGCGGCCTGGAGCGCGGCGGTGTATTTGAAGCTGTGCCCCGGCACGACCCGGTCATCGGTGTCGGCGGTGGTCACCAGGATGGCCGGATAATCCTTGCCTGCGGTGATATTGTGATAGGGCGAATAAGAGAGGAGCTTGCGGAAATCCTCTTCCTTGTTCGGATAGCCATAGTCATCGACCCAATAGCGTCCGGCGGTAAACCGGTCGAAGCGCAGCATGTCCATCACGCCCACGCCCGGCAGCGCTGCGGCGAACAGGTCGGGCCGCTGGTTGACGACCGCGCCGACCAGCAGGCCGCCGTTCGAGCGGCCTTCGATGGCGAGGCCGTCCTTCTTCGCAATGCCCTTGGCGATCAGAAATTCGCCTGCGGCGATGAAATCGTCGAACACATTCTGCTTGTTCAGCAGGCGGCCCGCATCGTGCCATTCCTTGCCATATTCACCGCCACCGCGCAGATTGGCGATGGCGAGCACCCCGCCCTTGTCGACCCAGGCGAGGCGGGTCGGAGAAAAGCCCGGTGTCATCGAAATATTGAACCCGCCATAGCCATAGAGCAAGGTTGGCGCGCCGCCGCTGCGGTCGACACCCTTTTTGGCAATCACGAACATCGGCACGCGGGTGCCGTCTTTCGATGTGTAGAAATGCTGCTCAACGCTGAAATCATCGGGGTTGAACGTCAGCTTGGGCTCGGCAAACACCGTGCTTTTACCCGTGGTGGTGTCGAACCGGTAGATGGTGGTCGGCCGGGCAAAGCTGGAAAAGGCATAGAAGGTTTCAGGATCGCCGGGCTTGCCGCCAAAGCCAGACGCGGTGCCGATACTGCCCAAGGTGATCGTGGCGGCGGGTTTGCCATCCATCGTTACCATGCGCGCGTCGGATTTGGCGTCGCCCAGATAGGACAGGATGATGCGCTCGCCGACGGCCGAGGCGCCGATCAACGTGCCGCTGCTTTCGGCGACCAGCTCAGTAGGGGGGCTATTGGTCTTCACATCGAGCCGCACGAGCCGCTGCCGCGGCGCACCCATGTTGGTCAAAAAGGTGAACTGACTGCCCGCATTGGCGACATATTCCCAATTGTTCGCAAAGGCACTGACCACGTTAATAGGCCTGCCTGGGCCTTTTTTTGTCAGCGGGTACAGGGTGAGGCCATAGCGTTCGTCGGTGCCTTCCGAAGAGGTCACCAGCAGATATTTGCCATCGTCGGTGACTTCAGCCGAATGGTTGAGCTTGGGCCGGTCGGGGGTTGCGTGAACGAGCTTGTCAGCATTTTGCGCAGTGCCGAGGCGGTGGAAATAGACCGCATGATCCTTGTTCAATGACTGGAATTTGGCGCCCTCGGCAGGTTCGGGGAAGCGCGAATAGAAAAATCCGCTGCCATCCTTGGCCCAAGCGAGATTGGAAAACTTGACCCAGCGCACTTCGTCGCTGACGTCGTTGCCACTCGCGACATCGAGGACGCGGACGATGCGCCAGTCGGTGCCGCCGTCCTGCACCGAATAGAGCAGCTTGGATCCATCAGGCGAAGGTTCCCATTCGCCCAGCGCCGTCGCACCATCCTTTGCCCAGCTGTTCGGATCGATCAGCGGGCGACCCTTGCCGTCCAGTCCGTCGCGGACATAGAGCACCGACTGCGGCTGCAGCCCATCGTTGCGGGTGTAGAAATAGCGGTTTCCAGCCTTGCGCGGGGTGCCGAAGCGTTCATAGTCGAACAGGCTCGTCATCCGTTTCGCAAAGGCATCGCGCGCGGGCAGGGCGTCCAGATAGGCGTCGGTCACCGCATTTTGCCGCGCAACCCAATCGGCGACCTTGGGATTGACGCGCACATCATCTTCCAGCCAGCGGAACGGATCGGCCACGGCAACGCCAAACTGCGGATCGACCAGATCAAGCTTGTCGGTCACCGGATAGGCGGTGCGCAGCGTGGGCACGTCCATCGGCGCTGCGTCCTTTGCGTTCACGGCGGTGGCTGGGACCATCGTTAGCGCCGCAGCACTGACAAGAAGGGCGGGCAGGCGCAATATTGCGGGCATGGCATCTCTCGTGGTTCGGAAATCATGGATGCCGTTAATTTAGCGCACAATATGCACATCGCAAGGGCCGCGGAGGTGTGCGGCGCGGATAGGCTTGCGTTGATGAAAATATGGCTCGCCACGGCTGGCGGAGATCAGCACTACGTTCTCACTATCGAACGATAATCTACGCTATTTCTGGATTGAAATCTCGTCTCGAAAGACATTTCGATGACATCAGGATGACATTTTATTTATATTAGTCAATCGTTTAGAATCCTGTACCATTCTGATTAGGTCCGGCACGGGAGGGTTCTATGTGGCGATTCGCAGTGGCTGTGTTGGGTATTATATCCCTCACGATTTCTCCTGCGGCTCTTAGCCAAAACTATGTCGATACAGCGGAACCAACGTTGCCGGCTTGGCGAGTCCTGGCCGACGATTTTCCAACCCCTGATGAGGAGTTTGAGACCGCGAATGACGCTTGTGCAGCAGCGACTTCAAGCTCCGGCGCGGGCGTTACAGAATATCTGGATCCTGTTCGTGACCCCGGCAGTTCTTTCCTATTGGGAACTGCAGAAATTATTCGCAAATGCAGCGACTATGAGCCTGCTCAACGCCATACAGCGTATCCGGTTTGTCAGGTTCAATTTGCTGCGGTGATTAATCCGTTTAATGGCTTTGCTGTTTGTTTGCCAGAGGACGATGCTAGCCGGGTCGATCCGGCAGACTGCGATCCTTGCGCCCCGGGTGCAACTCCGCTCGCTCAGGCACCATTGCCGCAGGTAGGCAATCCCATCAGTGTCGATAGCGGAACTAAGACCGACAGCGAGAACGATTACAGCTCGGCGGATGGCCTCTTCAACGTCTCGCGCCAGTACCGAAGCAATTCAGGGAATGTTGACCCTTTCCTCGCGCAATCCAGCGCTTCCAGCTTCGGTCGAGGCTGGCAGGGGATCTTGCCCGGAAGGCTCCTCGTTTCTGGACAAACGATGGAGACTTTGTCTTTCGTCTCGGAAAGCGGTACCGTTACGACGTTTCAGGCCGATCCCCTCACGGCGACAAGTTTTGACTTTTCTTCCAGCGACTCAACCCGACTGGAAGTCGAGGTAATTGGCCTAGGCACGAGTACGAGGTCCGACTATTTCTCAACGACTGCATCGCCGACCAGCGATGGGGACGTGCGCTTGTCGATGCGGAACGGCAATTACATCCTGTTCCAACGCGTGGCGGGACAGACCGGGCCGGTGCGGCAACTGGTCCCAGTCGAGTTTGGTTCAAGCGGCCAATACCGGCTCTATTTTGATTACCTCGTTGATGCGCTTTATCCCAGTCAGATGCGCGACAGTCTCAATCGCAGCATGCAGTTGACATGGCAGACGGTGAATGAACAAGGCCCAAGCGGGCTGCTGGCGACAAGCAAAAAGGTCCTTGCTGAGATTGTTCTGCCTGACTCAACAAAGCTCCAGTACACGTATGTCTTTGGCGAGGGCGCGCAGCTCGGAAGCCGGCAAGACAAGCTCGATGCAGTCGCAAGGCTCGATGCCAACGACCAGCTGCTTTGGGGAAGAAGCTACCATTACGAAAATAGCGCATACCCCTATGCATTGACTGGCAAATCCGATCAGCTCGGTCAGCGCTTGGCCACCTACGGCTATAACGCAAGCGGCAAAGCCATATTGAGCGAACTGGCTGGCGGCATAAGCAGGCAAGAGCTGCGCTACCTTCGCGACGAGTTTGACGCGGCAATCGACGCCACGGAGGTCACGGGCCCGCTCGGTCGGACCGACCAGTATCGGTTCAAGCGACCGGCTTCATCGGGTGCGATCCCGCGGCGCCTTGAAAGCATAACCGGCCTTGAGACTCCTGATGTTCCGGCTGATTATCGGTCGTTCGAATATTCGGCGAACGCGCTGTTGGTTCAGGCGGTCGATCAAAATTTCAAGATAACCCGGCATGAAGTTGATAGCGTGAATCAGCGGCCGGACGCGATCATCGAGGGATTTGGCGCGCCTGAAGAACGGACCAATACACTTGAATGGCACCCAACGCTCGACTTACCCACGCGGATTGAGCGAGATGGGCTGCGCATCGATGTCGCTTATACTGCCGACGCGCTGATATCATCGCAAACGCTGACTGACCTCACCTCGCACAACCTACCCTATTCCACCAATGGCGAGGCGCGAACGACAACATACACTTGGGGGCCGAATGCGCGCCTACTCTCGGTTAATGGTCCTCGTGCACCCGATGCGCAGGGGCGCGACGACATTGTCACCTTTGCCTATGACGCAGCCGGCAACGTCAGCTCCATGACCAATGGATTTGGTCATGTCACAACGTTCTCCAACTACGATGCCAATGGCCGCCCGGGCAGTATGACTGACCCCAATGGCGTAGTCACCGAATATGCCTATGACCAGCTCGGCCGCACCTCGAACGTGCGCGTGAAGCATCCATCCACGCCGGCCTTGGACGCCGTGACGAGCTTCACTTATGATATCGAAGGGCGCGTCAAAACCATTACTGCCCCGGCAAACACCGCGCTAACAATGAACTATGACTTGGCTGGGCTGCTCAAGTCAGTGGTCGCCCCGAACGGCGAGCGCATTGAGTATAGCCACGATGCTATGGGCAATGTCACCGCACAGATTGTCAAACGCGCTGACGATTCCACTGCAAGCAGTATCACGCGCACATTCGACGCGCTCGGCCGCATGCTCACCGAAACGCTTGGACCCGGTCGAACGTGGACTTATGCCTATGATCAATTGGGAAATTTGCTAGGTTCAACTTCACCTCGGGCCCATGGCACCGAACATTTTTACGACTCACTCGATCGCTATTCTGGCTATTTTAGCCCGGACGGCGGCGGCACGTCTGTCAACCTTAATCAACTTGACCATGTGGTCGACCATTTTGACGGTCTAGGCCATTACACCACCTTTGTGCGGAACGGTTTTGGTGAGGCAATCCGCGAGGTCAGCCCCGATCGCGGCACCAGCACCTATTATTACAATAGCGCCGGTGAGATGACGGCGGCGATCGATGGTCGCGGACAGCGTACCGACTATGTCTACGACATTCTGGGGCGCCTGATTTCGGCAACGCCCTTTGGCCGCCCGGCAAGCGAAGCCGCGGTCTACACTTGGGATAGCGCGGTATTGGCAGGAAGCTTTGCCACTGGTCGTCTGGCGCGCGTCGAGGATAGCGGGACCACGATCGAATATGGCTACGATCATCGCGGCAACGTTACCACCAAGCGCCAACGGATTGACACAGGTCCTTGGTTGACGCTCGGGTTTGAATATGACCTCGCCGATCGACGGACGCAAATTACCTATCCCACCGGTCGGATCGTCAACTACGAATTTGACCAACTGGGCCGGGTGACACAGGTGCGCACCAAGGAGTCACTGAGCGACCCCAACTGGACCGTGCTTGCCAATGGCATAAGCTATGAGGCGTTCGGTGCTTTGACCGAGGCCAGTTACGGCAACGGGCTCCGGATGATCCAGAGCTGGGGGAATGACGGGCGGCTGGCAAGCCGGAGGCTTGAGCGTAGCGCAGACAGCGTTCGGCTGTCATCGCTTACCTATGCTTACGATAACAGCGACAACATTATCCAGATCGCCGATACGCTTGATGCGAGCAACACCCGCAGCTTTGACTATGATCCCGTCGAGCGACTGGCGCGGATGGATGGCGCAGTAGGGAGCTTTGCGCGCGAGGACTATGTTCACGATACAAACGGGAATCGGCTGGCAGTGGAAAGACGCCTCTCCGTCGGTGCAATCGAACCGGATGAAATCGACGAATACCAGATTGATCCAGACTCCAACCGTCTTACGGCAATCATCACCCCATCGGGTACACGCAGCTTCACCCACGATGCGCGCGGGAATCAGACGGGTGAGACGCGGCCCGACAGCTCGGTCGTCACGGTCGCCTATGACGGCCGCGCAAGGCTCACCAGCTACAGCGTCGGCACCGCGAGCCAGACGATGCTCTACAATGGCGCGGACGAACGTATCCGCGTGGTCACCACGCCAACATCCGGCCCCACCGACACGTGCATCTTCCTCTACGACCTCGACCACCGCATCATCGGCGAATATGGCGCGGGCGGGGCAACCGACCTCAAGGCCGAATTTATCTGGACGCTATCCGGCGTCGGCGAAACCGGTCCCACCGGCGGCGATGACGGCACAGGTGGCTACACCCCGCTCGCGGTCGCGGTCGGCGTTGCGGGCACCGGCGGCATCACCAGCGAAATCCAGTGGGTCCACGCCAGCCATCTCGGCACGCCGATCCTCACTACAAACGCAGCGGGCCAGAGCGTCACTCCCTATGGCTATGCCGCCATCGGGTTCCCAGGGCAGTTCGCCAATGCGCTGCTCCTCCCCGGAGCCGAGCATTACTATAATCGCTACCGCGACTACGACCCCAGCACTGGCCGCTACATCCAAGCCGATCCGATTGGGCTGGCTGGGGATGAGAATGCTTATCTATATGCGGGGGCTAATCCGTTGGTTCAGGTTGATCCGGAGGGGCTGCAAACGCTTGATCCTGCCGCAGTTGCTTGGCAGCAAGGGCGCGCGCATGTGAACGGGCAGCTGTTGAAGCCGAGCCGAAAGATTCCCGTTGCTGGGCAAGCGCTGGTTATTGGAGATACGCTGGGGACCCTATTGGCCATAGCATGGTACGGATATATAGATCCTCCGTGTCCGCAGCAAATCTCGCAAATGAACAAGGAGCCTGGGCAGCCCGGTGCGAAAGATGGCTATAAGCCCCCGAAAGGTGGGCCACGCATTGTCAAAGCACCTAATGGCAAGAAAGGTTGGCTCGATAACAAGGGCAACGTTTGGGTGCCGACTGGCCCAAAAGGGTCTCCGGGTGCACATGGCGGACCGCATTGGGACGTTCAGGGGCCACGGGGTGGGTATGAAAACGTCTATCCGGGAGGGCGCACTAGGTGACGAAACTGAAATTGAGCAATATTGTCTTCTACTCACAAGGAGATGAGGAAAATCTATTTAAGAATCTTGACTCATTAGATTTAATCGATGAGATATGTGGTCGAGGCCGAGATATAGTAATTAGCATCAATGATAATTCTCTAGATTCGGAAAAATTTTTGACACTATACTCCATCTTTAAGAGATATCAAGTAGATTGCAGGCAGTTGCGCAGCATTTGTTCACGATTAAATGAAATCGATTATAGATATATTTCGTCGCAAAGTATGATTTGGTATGCAGACGTATTTGAAGACTGATCGATTTTAGCGATGTCGCGGGCCGATCTTACCGCCGCACTTTCGAAGCCTCCAGTGCGCTGACGGGTCCACTTACGGCAATGGCCTCATGATGCGGCAGAGTTGGGGGAATAACGGGCGGTTCGCCAACCGGCGGCTGGAGCGCGCGTCAAACAGCGTGGGGCTATCCTGGGTGACCTACGGCTATGACAATAGCGACAATATCACCCAGATCGCCGACTCGCTCAATGCGAACAAGACGCGCAGCTTTGGCTATGACCCGGTTGAGCGGCTGACGCGCAAGAGAGAGGATATGATTGGCACGCTACCTGATATTCGGGTCGCGTCGGAAGTCACAGCCTATTCGCCTAGCCAATAACGATGCCGGTCAATGCACGGTCAGTAACCGAACCTCCTATCTCATCGCCTGACTTGAGCGCAATGGGCTTGCCGACCAGAGCCCGTCGCAAGGCAGCCGCCAACGCTGGAGTTATCGCGCTCACAAACTCTACATCCAACACCATCCCGCCCGGCGACAGCCGAACGCGCAGGTCGACCGTCCCACGCGCATTCGGATAGCGCCGTTTCACCTCGGCAATAGCGGCCTGCAGCTGCACCTCATCGATTCCATCCGGCCTAATGCTCGCCGACGGCCGCCAGCGCGGCGCGGCCCCTGCATAGGGATCATAGGCCCCCAACCCGCCGCCCCCTACGCCGCTGGTGCGACCGCCAACTCCCACACCACTGACCCCATTGGTCGCAATCGGACCCGGTCGCGCTGGCCCCAGCCTTGGTACGCGCGACACGCGCCACTCGGGTGGCGAGATTGGCGTCGGCGTGCTCGTCTCGATCGGCGATGGCGGCACGGGCGACTGCGCCATTTCTACCGCTGCCCCCGCAGCAGCACCTGCACTCGCAAGCGCGGTCGATTGTTCCGGCACAATCAACTGCAACACCAGCGGATAGCGATCGACCATCTGCGGCAACGCCACCTGCGTAATCCCCGCCAGCGTGCCCAATACCGACATAGCAACCGTGCTCGCCAGCACCAGCCCAAGCGGGCGTTCGAGCCGCCAGCGCGCCGACTGCTGCTGGATATTGCTGAGCCAGAGCGGAGGAGAATAGCTCAGCACCAACGGCCGATACACCGCCAGCGGAGGCGGCATGCCGCTCTGCCACTGCTCGATCGGCGCAAAGGACATGCTTTATGCCTCCATTTCGCAAGGGAGTAGGGCTTTGCCGCTTTCCCTAGGGTCCGCTTTTGGCAGGGTTTGCCGGTGGATACCAGCACCATCCTTGCTGATTCTGACAGCGTAATGGCACCGCCCAATTGGGCGGCGTGGCTCACCCTCCGCGGGCTGGTATCGCGCGCCGATCTGGCACGCGCTCACGCGGCCCGAGGTCGCCGAACAGACCGGCACCGAGCGGGCGATCGCGCTCGCCGAGATGGCGAACCGTGCCCGTGTACATCGTGCACCTCTGCGGCGCGCCGCGCGCTCGAGCGCGTGATCGGAGGCCCGCGATCGCGGCCTCAACGCCTTCGCAGAGACTTGCCCG
>JAAUPH010000062.1 GCA_012035435.1 Sphingopyxis sp.
CGTCCCGGTATCATCGCCGAACGTTCGCAATGGCATAGTCCGCCACATGCAACTTTCTGTTCCGTCGCATCTACAGCTGGAACAGGACCATGGCCGGCGGCATAAATCTCGACGTATTGTGTGTAGTGTCAACTGCTTGAACACGTCGAGTCCGGGCACGAAATGCGGCAAAACCGCGCCGGTCATCCTTCCCTCTCTCTTCCGGCAGCACGCGCTGGCCGGGCCTTTGGCGCATCCCCCGGTAAAACAGTGAATTCGGCGGCGCAGGCGCACATGGCCGCCTGGCGAGCGCCTCAGCCGCTTTATATTGCGTTGGCGGCTGCCGACTGACACAATCGTCAAATGACCCTGACCGCCGACCTGTTCTGGTCCTTTCGCTCGCCCTACAGCTATCTCGCCATCGGGCGCTACCGCGCGCTGGCCGAGAGCCATGATGTCGATATTACCGTTCGCCCCGTCTATCCGCTCGCCGTCCGACAGCCCGATTTCTTTGAGAAAAATCACCCCAACTGGCTGGGCTATACCATGCGCGACATGATGCGCGTGGCGCAGTTTCACGCCATCCCGTTCGGCCCACCGCGCCCCGATCCGATTGTGCAGAATGTGATGACGCGACAGATTGCGGCAGAGCAGCCGCATATCTACCGCCTGACCCGTCTCGGGCAGGCCGCGGCGCGGCGCAGCGCGAGCCTCGCCTTTTGTCACGAGGTCGGCATGCTCATCTGGGGCGGGCAGGAAGGCTGGCACGAGGGCGATCATCTCGCGCGCGCCGCCGCCGCGCGGGCGTGGACCCTTGCCGAACTCGACGCCGAAGCAATGGCAGAGGCAGAGGCGCTCGATGCCGAAATCCACGCCAACCAGGCGGCCCTCGAAGCCGCAGGCCATTGGGGCGTGCCGACCCTCCTCTTCGATGGCGAACCCTTTTTCGGGCAGGACCGCATCGATATGGCCAAATGGCGGATGGAGCAAAAGGGGCTGGCCGCCCGAGGTTGATGATATGATGGCATTATGCTATCAAACTTCCATGGGACAGATTTCGATCCGCAACCTCGATGACAAAGTTATCGAGCGATACAAGCTTCTGGCGGAACTCAATGGCCGTTCGCTTGAAGCCGAACTGCGCCGCACGCTTGAACGTGGAGTGGCTGCGACGCCTGAAGAGAAGCGAAAACTGGCTGAACGGGCGCAGGCCCTGACGGCCAATCGACCTGGTTCCATCGAAGGTTGGCGCTTGATCAATGAAGGCCGTGACGAACGGTGAAGCTGGTCGATGCCAGCGTGGCGCTCAAATGGCTGGTTAAGGAAGTGAATAGCGACAAGGCGCTCGCCTTGCCTGCGACCGGACCACTTATTGCCCCTGACCTCCTTTGGACAGAAGTGGCCAATGGCCTTTGGCGGAAGGCCGCGCGGGGCGACATTGACGCGACTTCGGCGCTCGCCGTGTTGCCTGTGCTCGATGCGATGATCGATGAGCGCGTCAGCTCTTCGGACGTGACACGCGCCGCGCTGGGCTTGGCCATGGAACTGCAACATCCGGTTTATGACTGCGTCTATCTGGCGCTTGCCCGGCAAAGAGATATTCCGTTGGTTACGGCTGATGAACGGCTGATCAACAAGATTCGCGCCATCGAGCTGGACGTGGAGATTGAGCTACTTTGACCCCCGTACTTCACCGCTTCGCCGCCCGCGACGGCATCCCGCTTGCCTGGCGCGAGCTGGGCGAGGGGCCGCCGGTCATCCTGCTCCACGGTCTGTTCTCCAACGCGACGATGAACTGGATCAAATATGGCCATGCCGCGCGGATTGCAGAGGCTGGCTTTCGCGCCATCATGCTGGATTTCCGGGCCCATGGCGACAGCGGCGCGCCGCATGACGCAGGGCATTATCCGCCCGATGTGCTGATCGACGATGTCAGCGATCTGATCGACCATCTGGCGGTCGACAGCTATGATCTTGCCGGCTTTTCGCTTGGCGCCCGCACTGCCGCGCGCGGGGTGGTGAACGGCCTGCGGCCGCAGCGGCTGGTGCTTGGCGGGATGGGTCTGGGCGGGCTGGCGGGCTGGCTGTCGCGCAGCCAGTTTTTCCAGCGTGTCATTGCCGAATATGACACTGCCAGGCGCGGCGACGACACTTGGATGGCGGTCCAGTTCATGAAGACCATGAACGTCGACCGGATCGCGGCGGGCCATTTGCTGGCGAGCTTCACCGACACCGACCTCGCGCTGCTGGCGCGCGTGACCATGCCAACGCTGGTGGTCTGCGGCGCACAGGATCAGGACAATGGCAGCGGGCCCGACCTTGCCGCCGCGCTGCCCGACGGCCGCTTTGCCGAAGTGCCGGGCACCCATATGTCCAGCGTGACCGAAACGGCGCTTGGGCAGGCCTACGCCGATTTTCTGAGCGCTTGACCGTCCGGCGCGCTTGGTCGATCCCTGTCCCCCACTGGTCGGGGATGGACTGGACAGCCGCATTTCAGCCGTCAAGGCCAGCCCGATATTTGTGGGGAGCTCTTACCATGAAGACGATGATTTCAACCCTGTCACTGGCGCTCGCGCTGTGCGCCGCGCCGCTGCACGCGCAACAGGCAGCGCCAACGGCTGCTGACGCCAAAGCCTTCGTCAGCGATGCCGAAGCCAAGCTGCTCGCCCAGTCGAACCGCGCGCAAAAAGTCTATTGGATCAACAGCACCTATATCACCGAAGATACCGACGCCCTCGCCGCCGAACAGGGGGAAAGCGATACCACGCTGTCGGTCGGCCTCGCGCTGGGCGCGGCGAAGTTTGACAAGGTCGCGGGGCTCGATGCCGAAACCCGGCGCAAGCTGCTGATCCTGCGCACCGGCATCGTTCTGCCTGCGCCCACGCGCGACGGTGCTGCGGCCGAACTCGCGACCATCGCCACTGGCCTCGGCTCGCAATATGGCAAGGGCAAGGGGGCACTGCGCGGCCAACCCATCAGCGGTTCGGACATCGAGGCCGAAATGGGCACCAACCGCAATCCCGAAGAGCTGAAGGAAATGTGGGCCAGCTGGCACGATAATGTCGGTGCGCCGATGAAGGATGATTATGCCAAGATGGTCACTATCGCCAATGAAGGCGCGCGCGAGCTTGGCTTTGCCGACACCGGCGCGCTGTGGCGGTCAAACTATGACATGTCCGCTGAAGAATTCAGCGCGACGATGGATCAGCTGTGGAAGGATGTGAAGCCGCTCTATGACGAGCTCCACACCTTCGTGCGCGGCAAGCTCAATGCCAAATATGGCGATGCGGTGCAGGCGAAGACGGGCCCGATCCGCGCCGACCTGCTCGGCAATATGTGGGCGCAGGAATGGGGCGGCATTTACGATCTTGTCGCGCCGCCGGGCTCTGGTGAAATCGGCTATGACATTGGCGAGCTGCTGACCGCCAAGGGCAAGGGGCCGATGGACATGGTCAAATATGGCGAGGGCTTTTTCACCTCGCTTGGCCTTGATCCGCTGCCTGCGACCTTCTGGACCCGCTCACAATTTCTGAAGCCCGCCGACCGCGAAGTCATTTGCCACGCCAGCGCCTGGGATCTGGATAACAAGGATGATCTGCGCATCAAGATGTGTATCAAGGTCAACACCGATGACTTCATCACGGTGCACCATGAACTGGGCCATAATTATTACCAGCGCGCTTATAAGGGCCAGAGCTTCCTGCATCTGAACGGTGCCAATGATGGCTTCCACGAAGCGATTGGCGACATGCTCGCGCTGTCGATCACGCCCGACTATCTGGTCCAGATTGGCCTGCTTGATGCCGGCAAAGTACCGGGTGCGGACAAGGACACCGGGCTGCTCTTGCGGCAGGCAATGGACAAGGTCGCCTTCCTGCCCTTTGGTCTGATGGTCGACAAATGGCGCTGGGGCGTCTTTTCGGGCGCGGTCAAGCCCGAAGGCTATAACGCGGCTTGGACCTCGCTGCGCCTGCAATATCAGGGGATAACACCGCCGGTAGAGCGCGGCCCCGATGCTTTTGATCCGGGTGCCAAATATCATATCCCCGGCAACACGCCCTATGCCCGCTACTTCCTCGCCCGCGTGCTGCAATTCCAGTTTTACAAGGCGGCCTGCGATGCCGCCGGGTGGAAAGGCCCGCTCCACCGCTGCTCCTTCTATGGCAACAAGACGTCGGCAAGAAACTGAATGCCATGCTCGAACTGGGCGCGTCGAAGCCGTGGCCCGATGCGCTGGAGGCCTTCACCGGGTCGCGCCAGATGTCAGGCAAAGCGATGGTCGATTATTTCGCCCCGCTGATGACATGGCTGAAGGCGCAGAACCGAGGGATGGCGAAGGGGTGGTGAACGCACAAGACGATGGTGCGGGCGTAAATTAGGGACAGTCCCCAATTTCCGGCGCCGCCGCTTTAGGCGATTAGCTGATCCTACGAAAATTGGGGACTGTCCCTAATTTACGGCAACCCGAGCCGTGGCTAGCTCACCGGAACGGCGGTTCATTAAACGCCCGCAGTTTCCGGCTGTGCAGCTTCGCCCCCTCGTCGCGCAGATATTCGCATGCGCGGATGCCGATCTGGAGGTGGGCGGCGATCGCCTCTTCATAAAAACGGTTGGCTTGGCCCGGCAGCTTGAGTTCGCCGTGGAGCGGCTTGTCGCTGACGCACAGCAATGTCCCGTAAGGCACGCGGAAGCGATAGCCCTGCGCCGCGATGGTCGCGCTTTCCATGTCGATGCCGATCGCGCGGGATTGCGAGAAGCGCAGCGCCGAATCGGTGAAGCGCAGCTCCCAGTTGCGGTCATCGGTGGTGACGACGGTGCCGGTGCGCATCCGGCGCTTGAGGTCGGCGCCGCTTTCCCCCGACACTTTCTCGGCGGCCTGCGCCAGCGCCTGCTGCACCTCGGCAATCGGCGGGATCGGAATTTCAGGCGGCAACACGCTGTCGAGGATATGGTCGTCGCGCAGATAGGCATGAGCGAGCACATAGTCGCCGATTCTTTGGCTCGCCCGAAGCCCGCCGCAATGACCGATCATCAACCACGCCTCGGGCCGCAGCACGGCAAGGTGATCGCAGATCGTCTTGGCGTTGGACGGGCCAACACCGATATTGACCAGACTGATGCCCGCGCCGCCCGGCGCGATGAGGTGATAGGCGGGCATCTGGTGCCGCCGCCATGCACTGTCCGCGACCAGCTGGCCGGCGTCGACATCGGGGGTGTTGACGTAAAGGCCCGCCGCCCCGGCGAGCGCAGTATATTGCCCCTTGCCGACCTGATCCCCCGCCCACCGGACAAATTCGTCGACATAGCGGTGATAGTTGGTGAACAGGATATAGCGTTGAAAATGCTCGGGCGCGGTGCCGGTGTAGTGACGCAGGCGCGCGAGGGAGAAATCGGTACGCAGCGCATCGAACAGCGCGAGTGGCAACGTGCTACTGGCATCGAACCCGAACAACCCGTCGGCAAGCTCGTCGCCGATATGCGCAAGATCGGTCGTCGGGAAATGGCGCGCCAGCTCCAGCGGCGCAACGCCGCCCATGTCGGTCGAACCCGACGGATCGAGCACATAGGGGAAGGGAATCGCCTGATCGGATGCGACGACCTCTATCCGCACTGCATAGTGGCGCAGAATGAGGTCGAGCTGTTCTGCGATATAGTCGCTGAACAGGTCGGGCCGTGTGATCGAGGTGACAAACTCACCGGCGCGGTCGATGCGGCCGAAGGAAAGATTATGATCTTTCACGCCTTCGCGCAGCGTGCCAGTCGCGGTGATGCGCAGCGCGGGATAGTTATACATGCCTTGCGCGCGCGCATCGGCGGGGGGCAAAGTGCCGTCTGCCACGAAAGCGGCAATGTCGGCTTTCAGCGCATCGACCGAAGCGCGGAAATGGGCGCGAAGCTCGTCCTGAATGCGGGCGATGGTGGCGGCGATCTGTGCATCGCCGGGTGCGTTCTATTCTGTCAATCATCGCGCGGCTTTTGCCGCAAAGCGGGCGCGAGGGAAAGCCCCCCGCCACCCGCTGCGTGGTCGTTACATATTTTCCAGCATATGATCCGCGCTCGACACGCGGAATTCGCCTGGCGCCTCGACGAACAGCTGCTCGACAACACCGTCATTGACGACCATCGCAAAGCGCTGACCGCGCGTGCCCATGCCGAATTTGCTGCCGTCCATTTCAAGGCCGATGGCCTTGGCAAACTCACCATTGCCGTCGGCGAGCATGGTCACCGCGTCACCCGCTTCGCCGGCCTTGCCCCAGGCACCCATGACGAAGGCGTCGTTGACGGCGGTGCAAGCAATCTCGTCAATGCCCTTGGCTTTGAGCGCGGCGGCCTTTTCCACAAAGCCGGGCAGATGCTTGGCCGAGCAGGTGGGGGTGAAAGCGCCGGGGACAGAGAAAAGTGCAACGCGGCGGCCGGCGAAAAACGCATCGCCCGTCACGGGCTCGCTGCCGTCGGCGCCGACTTTGACAAAGGTGGTGGACGGCAGTTTTTCGCCGGGGGCAATGCTCATGATCGTTTCTCCGTAGCGGGAAGGGGGATGCGCGCGGACATCGTTTGCCCAAGCGGCGCTGTCAAGGGGTGGGCCGACGCCAGGGCGCTGGACCAGCGCCGAGCAATCCGTCAGATTGAACATAATGCATGATTCCGTACCTTGGCTGACCGGACAATTGTTGCTGGCGCTTCCCGGCGTCGGCGATCCGCGCTTTGCCCATGCGGTGATCGCCATGGTCCGGCATGATGAGGAAGGCGCGATGGGCATTGCGATCGGGGTGCCCATCGCTTCGCTGACCATGGGCGATGTTTTGGGCCAGCTGGGCATCGACGGCGGCGCCATTGGCGACCATCCAGTGCTGGAGGGCGGGCCGGTCGAGCGCCAGCGCGGCTTTATCCTGCATAGCCGCGACTGGGCGGGCGCGGATGCGGTGGATGTCGCGGGGAACTGGATGATCAGCAGCTCGCCCGATGTGCTGCGCGCACTGGCCGAAGGGCGGGGTCCGGCGCGCTGGCATTTTGCCTTGGGCTATGCCGGATGGGATGCGGGGCAGCTTGAAAGCGAGTTCGCGCGCCACGCCTGGCACGCCGCCCCCGCAACCGATGCACTGTTATTTGACAGACCGCAGACCGATCGCTGGACCGATGCTTTTGCCAGCGTCGGCGTTGATGCGCGCTTGCTGAGCGCGGCGGGTGGCATGGCTTAACTCCGCCAGCGCATATGAAAGACGGCGGTAGCGCCTTTTGAGCCTGCTACCGCCGTTCCCTCCCCCAGTGGACGGTTGAGCTGGTTAGTCGCGCATCGCGACAGTTACGGTGCCGCGCGAGCGGCTGGCAAGCTGGGTTAGCGCGGTGCGTGCCGCCCAGCGCGAGTCCATATACTGGCCGCTCGCCAATTCCACATCGTAGCGGATGGGGCTGTCGGCTGCGGCGCGGTACATGGCGGCGGCTTCTTCGGTCCGGCCGAGCCGGGCATAAGCGGCGCCCAGATTGATCAAGCGCGATGGATCACGCGCCGACAAGTGGTCGGCATTTTTCAGCTCGGCGATCGCCTGTTCATTTTGCCGCTTTGCAGCGCACCATAAGCGACAGGCAAAGTCGTAACGCCATCGGCTAAAACGTCATGCGCAGTCGCCGGTGCCGAAATCAGCGGCGCTGCGAGGGCGATCGCCGCCCCGGCCTGCAGTAACTTGATCATCGTCTCTCTCCCTATCTTGCCGCGAATTATGCCATGGATCCTAAAAAAATCAACAAAATCAGCTTTATGTAACACTGTTGTCACATAAAAAATTTATGCTTAGCGCAGGGGCGTCTATAGGATTCAAACAACAGAAGATTTTGTGTTTGGGGATTCATTCGGCGGGCGGGCAAACTGCTGTGCCAGAATGCACCATCAAATTTTTTTTCCTGCAGAATTAGCTGCGACGCACTTTCGGACCGCATATAAAGAAAACTTTATATTTGATTGGCCGGACGAGTTCGGCTAGGGCGCGGCGCATCGAAATGGTGCCCTCTGCGTGCGCCGCATGAACATAATGTCAGGAGAATTAATCGTGGCCACTCTCGCCGCTGACGCGCGTGATTACGTGATTGCCGATATTGGCCTTGCCGATTTCGGCCGCAAGGAAATCAATATCGCCGAAACCGAAATGCCGGGCCTGATGGCGCTACGCAGCGAATTTGGCGCATCGCAGCCACTGAAGGGCGCGCGCATTACCGGTTCGCTCCACATGACGATCCAGACCGCAGTGCTTATTGAAACGCTAACCGCGCTGGGTGCCGAGGTGCGCTGGGCGACGTGCAACATCTACTCGACGCAGGATCACGCTGCCGCCGCCATTGCCGCAACGGGCGTGCCGGTATTTGCGGTGAAGGGCGAAAGTCTGGCCGAATATTGGGACTATGTCGGCAATATTTTCGATTGGGAAAATGACAATGACGGCCAGACCTGCAACCTGATCCTCGACGATGGCGGCGACGCCACCATGTTCGCGCTATGGGGCGCGAAGCTGGAAGCAGGCGAAACCATGCCTGCGCCGGAAAATGAGGAGGAAGTCGAGATGCAGCGCGCGCTGAAGGCGTTCGTCGCTGCGCGTCCCGGTTACCTCACCAAGACGGTGAAGGCGATCAAGGGCGTTTCGGAAGAAACGACCACAGGCGTCCACCGCCTGTACGCGATTGCGAAGAAGGGCGAGCTGCCTTTCCCGGCGATCAACGTCAACGACAGCGTCACCAAATCGAAGTTCGACAATCTTTATGGCTGCAAGGAATCGCTGGTCGACGCGATCCGCCGCGGCACCGACGTCATGCTCGCGGGCAAGATCGCGGTCGTCGCGGGCTTTGGCGATGTCGGTAAGGGCAGTGCGCAGTCGCTGCGCAACGGCGGCGCGCGCGTGCTGGTGACCGAAGTGGACCCCATTTGCGCGCTGCAGGCTGCGATGGAGGGCTTTGAGGTTGTGACGATGGAAGAGGCGGTGACCCGCGCCGACATCTTCGTCACCGCCACCGGCAACGCCGACGTCATCACCGCCGAGCATATGCTGGGCATGAAGAATATGGCGATCGTCTGCAACATCGGCCATTTCGACAGCGAAATTCAGATTGCTGCGCTGGGCAATTATAAGTGGACCGAAGTGAAGCCGCAGGTCGATCTGGTCGAATTCCCGGACGGCAAGCAAATCATCATCCTGTCCAAGGGCCGCCTGGTGAACCTTGGCAATGCTACCGGTCACCCCAGCTTTGTAATGTCGGCGAGCTTCACCAACCAGACGCTGGCGCAGATTGAACTTTGGACGCGCAGCGACCAGTATCAGAATGATGTCTATGTGCTGCCCAAGCATCTCGACGAAAAGGTCGCGGCGCTGCATCTGGAAAAGCTGGGCGTAAAGCTGACCTCGCTCACCAAGAAGCAGGCCGATTACATCGGCGTGCCGCAGCAGGGCCCGTTCAAGCCCGATCATTATCGCTACTGAGAGTATAGCCACCGCCTTTTCCAGCCGAGACGATTGAACTCGGCGGAAGAGGCCGGTAGGGCATTGGGGATGGCCGCCGCCCGCCCCATTGCCTTGCACTGATCATGACTAGCGTGCTTACCGCTCCGGCGCTGTTCGGCATCGGCCTGTTCCTGCTGATCTGGCTGGCGCTGGCACTGTGGGCGTTGCTGCGCGGCGTGGCGATGCAGCGGCGTGCTGCGGTGGCGGCGGGCCAGACCGCGCGGCTTGCCAGTCTGGTCGACGCCGCTCCGCAAATTCCCGTCATCCTGCGTGCCGATTGGCGAATAGAGGCGAGCGCCCGGCTCGGCATCTGGCTTGGTCTGTCGACCGCGCCAGCAAGTTTCGATGAGCTGAGGGGCGTCGACGAAGGCTTGGACAACACGGCGCATGAAGCTTTGCGTCAAGCCGTGATCGGGGCACAGCGCGGCGGAAAATCCTTCTCGCTCGTCCTGCGTCCGATAGGCGGCGCGCGCGAACTGCTGGTGCAGGGGATGGCGGCACCGCCTGCGGTCGGCGGGCCGGGGTCGGTCCTGCTGTGGTTCGCGGATAGCACCGAAACGCAGGATGTGCTGGCAACGATGCGGCGGGAACGCGACGATGCGCTGGCGGCCTTTGCAGCTTTGTCGGGCCTCATCGAAGCCGCGCCCTTTCCCATGTGGTTTCGCGACAGCGATGCGCGGCTCGCGCTCGTCAACGATGCCTATGTCCGGGCGATTGAGGCTGAAAGCGCAACTGCGGTCATCGCGGCGGGGATTGAGCTCGTTGAAAGCGTTGCCGGGGTCAGCGCGGTTGAGGCCGCGCATCGCGCCGCTGCCGCGTCGGGGCCGCTCGCACGGCT
>JAAUPH010000063.1 GCA_012035435.1 Sphingopyxis sp.
GAGACGGGCAGATCGACCCCGCCGCGAAGCGAAACCTGGTCAAACCGTCCATAGCCCGCCTCGACATAGCCCTCAAATTCTTCGGCAGGTTTCTTGAGGTGGACGTTGACCGCGCCGCCGGTGGTGTTGCGCCCAAACAATGTGCCCTGCGGGCCGCGCAGCACTTCGATGCGCTCAATGTCGAAATAAGCAAAATTGTTCGTGCTTTGGCGCGAGAAATAAATGTCGTCGATATAAGTGCCGACGGGCGGATCCTTGGACGCCAGCGATTCGCCGTCGCCGATGCCGCGGATATAATAGGTGTTGGCGGTCGACAGCCCGGTGTTGTTCGTCGCGATAAGATTGGGGACATATTGGGTCAGCGCGAGCGCATCGGTGACATTCCGCCGCTCCAGTTCTGCGGCCGAAAAAGCCGACAGCGCAATCGGGACATCCTGCGCCGATTCCTCGCGGCGCTGTGCTGTGACAACAATATCCTCGAGCCCCGCACGGTCATCGTCTGGCTGCGCCGACGTCTGCGCCATCGCGGGCGCGGCCAACAAAGCCGCGCCGCTGTTCAGGATAAGAAGTAGACGGTGGACCCGGTTATGCTGCGTTGATCTGGTGTGTGCCATTTTGCCCCCTGCCTCGTTTCAGTCTGGTGACCTGTGTGCCGTGCATGATTGGCCATCATCCGCAGCGATGCGAACAGGGTTACGCAAATGCGGCCGGGAAATTCGCAAGTCCCCCCAATCGCGAGCAATCAATGCGCCAAACGGTTTGGCGATGCGTGAATGTGCAAGCGGCATAGCGATGCTTGTCAAGCACAGGCGATTGTCGTAGCTTTCTTACGAAAGCTGGGGTGCAGCCTTTTGCGGACGTTCGATCAAACCAGACTGATTCTTTTGTTGCTGCCCCCGTTGCTGGCGGGTCTGGTACTGGGGGCAAACCAGACGCGAGCGGGGGCCTATCTTTCCTGGCCTCTGTCGATTTCTTACTGGGTTACAATCAGCCTTGTCACTTGGTGGCTATTGGCCGCCGGAACCGCGGCAGCCCGCTGGTTTTGCGGCCATGGTCGCCGCCAGAGTGGGTGAGTTGGCTGGTCGGCGCCATCGCGGGCAGCCTTGCGGCGCGACCGCTAATCTATGGCGTCGCGTCGGTCTTGCGCCCCATGATGGAGGCGCCCGTGCTCCGCGAAATGCCCCCGCTTACGCCAACATTTGCTTTTTTCGCTTATTATCTCACCAACTGGAGCGTGGTGATCATCATGTGGCTAGCCGCATGCTGGCTGGCCAGCCGGTGGCGGCGGGACGCATCGCGGCCAGCCCCGATGGCAGGAAGCGAAACAAAAGCCGACGCCGGACCGACCGAGCAGGTTTGGGAAAGCCATGGCTTCCTGAGCCGCATCCCGCCAGCATTGGGCCGAACCGTCCTGGCCCTTCATTCCGAAGACCATTATGTCCGCGTCTTTACCGAGCGGGGCGAAGCGTTGGTCCTTGCGGCCATTTCCGATGCCATTCGCGCCGTGGAGGCAGCAGGAACCGCCGGCCATCGCGTGCACCGGTCCTGGTGGGTGGCCACCGCAGCGGTCGCGCGCAGCGAGGCGACTGGGCGAAAGCTGGCGGTCCATTTGTCCAACGGGGTCGAAGTTCCCGTCAGTCAGACCTATCGCGAAGTGGTGAGAATCTCGGGACTGATCCCGTCGGGAGCCAACGCGTTTTAGACTCAGATTCGATCAGGTTTGCACATATCCAGAGTGACGGATGAAGTTTTCGTATTCGCGGGGCTTGAACTTTTCGAGGATGGTTTTGAGAGCGTCGCAGATGGCGTCGAAGGAGCGGGGGTTCATTTGCTTGAGCAGGCCCTTGATCTTGGAGAAGACCTGTTCGATCGGGTTGAAGTCCGGGCTGTAGGGCGGGAGGTAGAGCAGGTGCATGCCTGCACTTTCGAGGCATTCGCGGATACCTGCGACCTTGTGGGCGGACAGGTTATCGACGACGACGATGCTTCCCGGCATCATTTCGGGGATCAGGCACTCTTCCAGCCACTGGCGGAAGATCACGCCTGTCATCGGGCATGACAGGAGTTGTGGGGCCAGGATGCCATCGTGCGCCAACCCCGCTACAAAAGTGGAGGTCATCCAGTGGCCGTGCGGGGCTTTGGCAAAGAGCTTCTTGCCTTTGTGACCCCAGCCGTGGCTGCGGGTCATCGCGGTATTGGTTCCGGTCTCATCAACAAACACGAGGCGGGCGAAGTCGAGACCGGCCTGAGCCGCTTGCCACAGCTGCCTTGCCAACGCGACGTCAGGGCGATCCTGTTCCGTCGCGCTCGCATAAATGCCTACGGATTCATTGCCGACGCTGGTACCAAAGGCGTCTTCGGCCAATTTTGCCGCGTTTTCGTCGGCGCGCTGGGCCATAGCGGGCGTTGCCATCAGCAAAGGCGCGGCGGCCAGGATCAGGCGCATGCCGTTGCCTCCCAACCATGAATCCATAGGCCCTTGAAGAACAGCCCGTCGACACGAAATCCCGCTTCCGTCAGCAGCTCGCGTTCGCGTGTATCGCTGAGGACGAAGATCTGGTTTCGGTTCATCTCCACCACCTGTTCGATCGACGCACGATCGGCACCCCGGATGGCAGCGTGGCGCGCGAACCGCTCGATGTTCCGCTCATAGGCCGCTGCCTCACTTGCCGCGTGCATCATCAGAAATGGCGCACCCGGCTTGAGGCGCGCTCGGATCGCGCGCAGCTGCTCCAAACGACCGCCATCGTCGGGGACGAACACCAGGCACAGAAAAGCCGTTGCTGCGTCAAAGGGGCCCGGCGGTGCAGCGATGGCGTCGCATTGATTCCAGATGATGCGATCAGGCGGCGCGACATCTTGCGTCACCACGCGACCGAGCTCGATCATCGCGGCTGACGGATCAATTGCGGTGTAGCGGCTGTCCGGCAAATGCAGCGCAAAGCGCCCAAGCTCGACGCCGCCGCCTGCGCCGACGACCAACAGATGCGGCTGTGGCCCAAGCCGCTGCTGCAGCACGGCCGCTGCGATGTCGTGGCTCGCATGATAACCGGGCATGAAGATTGGCGGGCCTTCAAGATAGCGCGCGACATGTGCCTGATGATCGTCGAAACAAAAGGGCGCGTTAGTGGTCATGCAAGTTCAAACCGTCCAAGTTTTGCAGAGAAGCGAAACCTCGTCGCTGTCGAACTTGTGCCCGATTCGTCGGCGGCGGCGGTCATCGGCGTTGGCAGTATAGCCGCGCCGAGCCATAGTCTTGACCGATGTCTTATAATGTCTGTCCGGTGGAAACTGGAGTTCGAGCGTCAGGGTCAGGCGTGTCGATCACCAGAACCAGACGCTTTTGATCCGTCCCTTCGATGGGCGGGGAGCGGTGTCGGCAGGGCGCGTGTCCTGCTGCGAAGCGATGTCCCTTGAACAGCGCGACCGCACCGGTGGGCACGCGTTCGAGGCAGCAATCGCCGTCGCCGTGCGGTGCATAATCGGTGCCGGCCGGCATAGGTCGTGATGAGGCGAAGGTCGGTATAGTCGGCATGGATAGTCTTGCAGGCGTTGCTGACCACGCCCTCCACCCGCACCCGGACGCTATCGACCTGCATCAAAGCCATGAAGCGTGCCGCCAGTTCGGCGATATCCTTCCTGAGCGCAGCGGGCAGATGATCGAGCGCGCGCATCAACTGATCGACCGACCCGGTGGCGCGTTCTGCAAAGGGCGCTGCGGCGATCAGCGCGTCGATATCGCGGGCAGGCAAGGGCATCTCGCGCGGCTCGATCATGATCGGGCAATCGGACGCGGATATCGCGAGCCATTTGTCCCGCACGTCGGAGCAGCCCAAGGTCATGCGGCGTCCAGAGCATGGGTGTTTGGGCCCCAGCTCGGGAACGGATCATCGAGCTTCGCCCATTGGTCGACCAGCAACTCCGCTTCGGAAACAAGACAGGCATCCAGCGCCTTGCGGATTATGGCTTCGTCCATCCCGATGCCAATGAACACCAACTGTTGTCGCCGGTCGCCCCAGACCTGATCCCAATGCTGGGCGACATGTTCCTCGAAACTCCCGTCATGCGGCCACTGGTTCTTGGGCACAGCCGCCCACCAGCGACCCAGACGCGCGGTTTCGGTCTGGCTGCCGGCAACGGCGAGTTCGCCTATCCACCAGGGCCGTGTCGCGAGCCAGAACAGACCCTTGGCCCGCACCACTGTGTCGAGCACGTCGCCGTTCAGAAACGCGTAGAACTTCTCCGGATCGAAGGGACGGCGGGCGCGATAGACAAAGCTTTCAATGCCATATTCAAGCGTTTCGGGAACATGATCGGCAAAGCCGTAAAGCTCCTTGTACCACAACGGATGCTCCTGCGCCTTGTCCTCGTCGAACAGGCCGGTATCCAGGATCAAGGCAAGGTCGATCTCACCATAATCGGCGGCCACAATCCGCGCGCCGGCATTCAGGGAGCCGACGAGTTTCTTGACCGTCGCGAACTGCTCTGCCGACACCGCGCTCGCCTTGTTGATGATCACGACGTCGGCAAACTCGATCTGCTCGACGAGCAGGCTGACTAGGCTGCGACTACCCTCTTCGCCCAGCGATTCCCCGCGATCGGCCAGAAAATCGCGGCTCGAATAATCGTTTAGCAAGTTGGCCGCATCGACGACCGTTACCATCGTGTCGAGCCGCGCGACATCGCCGAGGCTTTCGCCGGCTTCATCGCGAAACGAAAAGGTGGCGGCAACCGGTAGGGGTTCTGAAATGCCGGTGCTTTCGATGACCAGATAATCGAACCGGCCTTCATGCGCGAGGCCGCGGACTTCCTTGAGCAGATCGTCACGCAGCGTGCAGCAGATGCAGCCGTTGGTCATTTCGACCAGGCTTTCCTCGGCCCGCGAAAGCGCGGCTTCACCGCCGCGCACCAGGTCAGCATCGATATTCACTTCCGACATATCGTTCACGATCACTGCAACCTTGCGCCCTTCGCGATTAGCCAGGATGCGGTTGAGCAAGGTCGTTTTGCCTGCGCCCAGAAAGCCCGAAAGCACCGTCACCGGAAGCCGTTTGTCAGCTTCGCCCATTTTTTCGACCCCTTGCCATTTTACGTGATAGTATATCATTATATTAGGAACGACGGATTGGGCTGGCAAGGTTGAAAAATGAAAAGATCAGGCAGCTGCGGTCTTGACACCGTCATGTTATCCCATATCGCGGCGATGCAGCCTGAGGGGGTCAACACCAAACATCTTATGTGGGGATATTTCATGCGCTCGCGCGTCACTGCCATTTTGCTTGCTTCAACGCTTTTTGCGCCAACGGTTCCCGCCTTTGCCGAAGAAGGCGCGGAAGAGGACATCGTCATCACCGGGATCCGGCAGGCCTATCGCGGCGATTTCGAAGCCAAGGAAATTCCGCAAGCGATTGCCGTGATCGGTAGCAAACAGCTTGAAGAAAACAACATCCTGCGCTTGACCGATGCGCTGGACCTGAACGCATCTGTCACGCGCCAGAATAATTTTGGCGGTTTGTGGGACAGTTTCGCGGTGCGCGGCTTTGCAGGCGATGAAAATCTACCCAGCGGCTATCTGGTCAACGGCTTCAACGGCGGGCGCGGCTTTGGTGGTACGCGTGACGTCGCGGGCGTCGAGCGGATTGAGGTGCTCAAAGGCCCGGCGGCGGCGCTGTTTGGACGCGGCGAACCGGGCGGCACGATCAACATTGTGACCAAGCGCGCCGAGTTTGGCAATTTCAAGGGCAGCGCCTCGGGACTCTATGGCAGTTTCGACCGTATTCGCTTTGACGCTGATGCCAATATTCCTGCGGGCGAGACCATTGCCGTCCGCCTGATCGGCTTTTACGAAAAGGCGGGTAGTTTCCGCGCTACGCTCGACAGCGAGCGCTTTGGTTTGCTGCCATCGGTGGCGGTGAAGCTCGGCGACGATACCGTGCTGAGCTACGAACTCGAATGGACCCGCTCGGATACCGATTTTGATCGCGGTGTGCTGGCAATCGGAAATCAGCTGGGCCTGATCCCGCGCAGCCGGTTCCTCGGTGAGCCTGGCGATGGACCGGTTGAAACCAATGTCACCGGCCATCAGCTGCAATTGCAGCACGACTTCAGCGACGCGTGGAGCCTTTTGCTCGGTGGTAGCTACCGCGAAACCGAATTTGGCGGCTTTGCCTCGTTCGCCGAACTGGTCGGGTCGCGGCAACGGCTTGGAATCGACGGCCGCTCGCTATCGCGTCAGCGTCGCGACACGCAATATGACAGCGAGCATCTGGTCGTTCGCGGAGAATTGGCGGGCGATTTCGATCTGGGCGGCATGCGCCACCGCGTGCTCATCGGCGCCGATTTCGATAATTTTGAAAATGACCAGCTGTTGACCCGCTATCGCCCCGGTACGGCGGCCTCGCAGACGCTGGTCAGCGGCAACATCATCGATATTTTCAATCCCATCTATGGCCAGTTCCCGCTGCCTGCCGCGACCGCCGTCGTCACCAACCGGCTCGACAAGCAAAAGGCCTTTGGCGTGTATGTGCAGGACCAGATCACGCTCAGCGATGCGGTGCAGCTTCGTCTTGGACTGCGGTACGACGATTTCTCGCTGTCGATTCGGAACCGCGTGAACAACACCGTCGCGCGCCGTGACGATGACCGGTTCAGCCCGCAAGTCGGGCTCGTGGTAAAGGCCAGCGACGCGCTGTCTTTCTACGCTGTCTATGGCTCGGGCTTCCGCTCGAATGTTGCGATCACCCCGACGCTCAGCACCGCAGCGCCCGAGACCAGCAAATCCTATGAAATTGGTGCGAAATTTGCGCTGTTCGACGACAAGCTCAACGGCACCATCGCCTTCTTCTCGCTTGCCAAGCGCAATGTGCTCGCGGCCGATTTGGCCAACCCCGGTTTTTCGGCGACCATTGGCAAGGCCGGGAGCGAAGGATTTGAGATTGATCTGGCGGGGAGGCTGCCGGGCGATTTCGACCTGTTGTTCTCTTATGCCTATGTCGATGCTGAGGCGCGGGCCGACGTGCTTGATCCCAATTTCTCGCTGCAAATCCGCGCGGGCGACCCGCTGATCAACATTCCCAAGCATAGTCTCAACACCCAGCTGTCGAAGCGGTTTGAGCTGGGCGATGGTAAGGGGCTGACTTTTGGGGCTGGGCTCCAGCATGTCGGCAAGCGGCTGGGCGAGACGGCAACGACCTTCTTCCTGCCCAAATATACGCTAGTGCGGCTGTTCGCCAACGTCGAGGTGACCGAAGGGCTCGCGCTGTTCGCGGACGTCAAAAACCTGTTCAATGAAACCTATTACACCAACAGTTTCGCCCGGTTATGGGTCGCCCCGGGCAGCCCGCGCACGGCGTCAGTCGGCGCAAGGATGCGCTTCTGATGACGGTAATCGCGATCGAAAAACTGGAGGTCGAACGCGGCGGGCGGCGGGTGCTGAACGATCTGTCGCTGACCGTCGCCGCGGGCGAAATTTACGCGCTGCTCGGCGGCAATGGCGCGGGCAAATCGACAACGCTGGCAGCGCTGCTCGGTTTTCTGAAGCCAATCTCTGGTAGGATGATGGTGGCCGGCATCGATCCGGCGTCCGATGGAGGGGGGGCGCGACACAAGATCGCCTATCTGCCCGAAAATGTGGCGCTCTATGAGCATCTGACGGCGCGTGAGAATGTGGACTATTTCCTCGCGCTGGCGGGCGAAGCGCATGGCGCCGATGAAGTTGAGGTGGCCTTTGATGCGGCAGGACTGCAGCCTGACGCGCGCGACCGGCTGTTGTCGGGCTTCTCCAAAGGCATGCGACAAAAGGTCGCTATCGCGCTGGCCGTCGTACGGCGCGTCCCCGTGCTGCTGCTCGATGAGCCGACCTCGGGCCTCGATCCGCGCGCAACCGCCGATTTCAACGCGCTCATCGGCGCGCTCAAAGCGCGCGGCACTGCGATCTTGATGGTGACGCACGACTTGCTGGGTGCTGCCGACTGCGCGGATCGCATCGGCTTTCTGGACCGGGGGCATATCGTCGAAGAAGTGGCGCGCGCGGCGGGCTATGATGTCATGGCGCTCCATCGCCGCTATGGCGAAGCGGTTGCGGCATGAGCCAAAAAAAGCGAGCGTAGTCCAGCTGATCGCCGCCGACGAATGGCGGCTGATGCGGCGCAACCGCGTGGCGATGCTGGGGCTGGCGATGTTGCTGGCGCTATCGGTCATTGCGGCGCTCACCGCAATTGCCCAGCGCGACAATAGCGATGACATCCGTGCGCGTTTTCAGGCACAGGCGGACCAGGCATTTGATGGCGCCCCCGCGCGGCATCCGCACCGCATGGTGCATTATGGCCATTTTGTCTTCCGCCCGCTGCCGCCGCTCGCGGCCTTCGACCCCGGCGTCGATGCCTTTACGGGTAACACCATTTATCTGGAGGGCCATCGACAGAATAGCGCCAATTTCGGCGATGTCCGGCAAAGCTCGCTGCTGGTCCGCTTCGGCCAGCTGACCCCTGCCTTTGTGCTCCAGGCGCTCGCGCCGCTGATGCTAATTTTCATCGGCTTTGGCGTCGTCGCGCGCGAACGCGAGCGCGGCCGGCAGCTTGTAGCGCTGCAGCCGAAACTCTTGGTCGTTCGGCGGGTCGGGCCAACGGATGTTGAGGCCGCCCTGGGCAATGCGATCTCCGGCGTCACGATCGTGAGACCTTGCGGCGCGAAACTCTGCGTCGCGTCGGCCGTCTCCTGCGTGACCGCGTTGCGATGGGCGCTGCGTTTGTGGTTCTGCTGTTGATATTGCTTGCAATTTTCGGGTCGCTGATTGTTCCGGCTGATCCGTATCAAGCCTCTATGTTGAAGCGGTTGCGTCCCATCGGTACCGAAGGCATTCCGCTTGGCACCGATGAGTTAGGGCGAGACATGCTGTCTCGCCTGATGGTCGGCGCAAAGCTGTCTCTCTTCATCGGAATCACGCCGGTGCTGCTCGCGTTTGCGATTGGCTCGGTGATCGGCATCATCGCGGGCTACAGCGGTGGTTGGCTGAACTCCGCCATCATGCGTACCGTGGATGTGTTTTACGCGTTCCCTTCGGTGTTGCTCGCGATTGCATTGTCCGGCGCACTCGGCGCGGGCATAGGCAACTCGCTGATATCGCTCACACTCGTGTTCATCCCGCCAATTTGTCGTGTCGCCGAGAGCGTCACTGCGCAGGTACGTGCGCGAGACTATGTAGAAGCCGCGCGTGCATCGGGCGCGAATGCATTCGCGATCATCCGCGTCCACGTGCTCGGCAATGTGTTGGGCCCCATCTTTGTGTACGCAACGAGCCTGATCGCAGTTTCGATGATTCTCGCGTCGGTCTCTCGTTCCTTGGTCTCGGCGTGAAACCGCCGGAGCCTGAATGGGGTCTGATGCTAAACACATTGCGCACCGCGATCTACACCCAGCCTTGGATTGCGGCGCTCCCTGGCGTGATGATCTTCATCACCTCGATCTCTTTCAACATGCTCTCCGACGGATTGCGCTCTGCAATGGATGTAAAGCAATGAGCGCCGGAACGCCGATCCTCGAAGTGCGCAACCTTACCAAGCACTTTCCACTGAAGCCTTCGCCAGGAAACAAAGGCGGTGTGGTGCGCGCCGTGGATAACGTGAATTTCGCTGTCACGCGCGGCGAAACGCTCGGTATCGTTGGCGAATCCGGTTGCGGGAAGTCAACTACGGCACGACTGTTGATGCAACTCATTCGCCCGACGGCGGGCGACGTCATGTTCGAAGGCAAAGCGGTTGGCTCGAATGATCTCTCGCTCAAAGAGTTTCATCGTCGCGTGCAGATGGTATTTCAAGATAGCTATTCATCGCTCAATCCGCGCCTGACGGTTGAAAGTTCAATTGCCTTTGGCCCGCAGGTGCACGGTGTTTCGAAGCGCGATGCCACGCAGCGCGCGCGCGAATTGCTGAACCGAGTGGGCTTGGAGCCCAAGCGTTTTGCCGGTCGCTATCCGCACGAGCTCTCCGGTGGTCAACGTCAACGCGTGAACATCGCCCGCGCGCTCGCGCTTGAGCCGAGTGTGGTGATCCTCGACGAAGCAGTGTCCGCGCTTGACAAGTCGGTTGAGGCGCAAGTACTCAATCTACTTTCCGACTTAAAAGAAGCTTTCGATCTCACCTATCTCTTCATCAGCCATGACCTCAATGTCGTGCGCTACATCTCAGATCGCGTGATGGTGATGTATCTCGGTGAAGTCGTAGAGATGGCACCGACCGACGCGATTTTTGCGGAAGCGAAACATCCGTACGCTACGGC
>JAAUPH010000064.1 GCA_012035435.1 Sphingopyxis sp.
GCCACGTCCCGCGCAATCAATGTCCGCAAGATGACCATCACCGGCACCATGCGCGGCATTGTCGTTCGCCAATCGCAAGGCGTCGGCCTGTATCAGAACAAGCTGACCGGGCTTCGGTCCGACGGCGTCAACATCGCAGAATCTCAGCGTGTCGTGGTCGAAGGCAATAGCTGCGCCAACTTCAACCCCATCGCCGCTCTTTATGACGCGGACGGCACCAAGATTGTCGATGGCGATCATCCGGATTGTGTCCAGGCCTGGTCGCGCTCGACATCGGCCCCAACTGCAGACGTTGTTATCCGCGGCAACAGCATGACTGGGCATATGCAGGGTATTTTCTTTGGCAATCACATCCGCGATGGCGTTGGCGACGGCGGATTTGACCGGATCGTAGTTGAAAATAACTATATGAACATCTCGCGGCCAAACGGGATCTATATGACCGATGCCCGCACCGTGCGCATTGTCAACAATGAAGTGCAGACGATCCCGGGTTCGACGATGAAGGCCGGAACCTATGTTGTTCGATCGAACATCAAATCGATCCGCAACATCAACATCATCGCGTGCGGCAATATCGTCGGTGCACAGCCGACCAGTTTCGGCACACAACCCTGCTGATGCATGAATCCTTACTTTTCACTTTCGCTGAAAGCTGCCAACCGAAATCTTGATCGGTTATGGCCATGGCGATTCCCGATTGTGGGGGTGAAAAGTTGGGATCCTGGCTTGCAACACGATTAAGGGGCAATACCGCCGCGCTTGTCGGCGGCTTTGCTGCGCGTGGCCTTTCCGTCGTGCTGGGCTTTGCCGTCAGCTATTATGTCGGGAATCAGTTTGGAGCGGTCGGCAGCGGCCAATATGCGTTGCTGACCCAAAGCGGCATGCTGCTGTCGCTGCTGATCCTGGCGGGAACAGATTTTTCAATCGTCAAACTGTGCGCGGCCGTCGAACCCGGCACCAGAATGATCAGCCGCGCGTCGCTGGCCCGGCTGTTCGGGTCGGTTGTCGCGGTGAATTCCTTGCTCATGCTGATGCTGGTTCTGCTGCCGACAGACTGGACGCTGGGCCTTATTGGGTTGACGCCCGGACTGGCCGAGTTTGCCATTCTGGGGATGATCATGCTCACCCGGTCCCTGACGCGTCTGACCGCCGCCTTCCTGCGCTCGCAGGGCGAAAACATCGTGAGCCAGATTGTGGAGCTGCTGTTCATTCCGGCGCTGGTGCTGATTGCTATCGCCGCTGTCCCACTCACGTCAGTTACACAGGTGTTACAGATTACCGTGGCGGCCGGGCTGCTCGCGGCGCTCTTGGGGCTCGGCCGCGCATTCATGCACAGCCGCAGTGGCCCCGGCACATTGGGCTTTGGGATCGGCGAGCTTGTCCATATGGGCATCCCGGTTTGGGGGCTCGGCGTCGCACTGAATTTTGCCGACTGGTATTCGCTGGCGACTGTGTCGATCCATTCGGGGGTGGATGACGCAGGCATCTTTCGCATCGCGATGCAGATCGGCACCATATTACTGTTCGGTGTATCGGGACTGCTGGCGGTTTTCAGTGCACAGGTGGCGCGGGCCAACCACAACGCCGATCATGCACGGATCGGCCGATTGTGCCGCAACGCGGCGATGCTGAACCTGCTGCTGGTGGCACCGGCGGCTCTGATTCTGTTCTTCGTTGCACCGCAAATTCTGGCTTTCGTTGGCCCTGAATTTGTTGCCGGCACCGCCACCTTGCGTATCCTGCTTGGCGGTCAGCTTGCTTATGCCGTACTAGCCCCGGCGGGTCAGGCTTTGGCCATGATGGGCCACGCCCGGATCAATTTGATGATCGTGCTTGTGACCACCGCAATATTTCTTGTCGCCGCGCCGCTGATGGCGCAGCGGCTGGGTGCCGAGGGCGTGGCGCTGGCCATGGTCGCCTTTCTGCTAAGCCGCAATTTGCTGTCCTTTTATTGGCTGCTTCGCGCCACCGGGATCAACGGTTTGACCGGTCAACTTCGGGTCTGAATTTCCGCATGTCGGACCGTGCCGCCCAAATTCGGCACAGAAACTGAGCTGTTCAACCTTGCCACAGGCTTATGGGCAAGGCATGCAGCCGCGCAACCGGTCAATCCCGTCACCAAGCCATCGCAATGACACCAAAAAAAAGAGCATCATGATGCCGCATTTCCTCTCCACCGACCCAATATCCTTTGGCCTCGTCGGAACCTATGACGTTTCCAACTTTGGCGACTGCATCTTTCCCGACATCTATCGGCAGGAACTGACGCTGCGCTTTCCGAACGCCCGGCTGTCCCTCTATTCCCCCAATCCGGTTGCAGCCGACATCTTGAGTTTCGACACGGTCCAGGCGCTGCCTGCCACCATCGAAACCGCCCGGTTTCCGGACGACATACTGATCCTGACCGGCGGGGAAACCCTGTCGGTCGGCCATAGCAGCGGGGTTTACATCTATCCTCAGAACACGTTGAGCGCCTTGCTGCGCTTGTGGCTTGGGCCAACACAGGCTGCGGCAAGTTCCTCGACAAAGTTCATTGTCCACAGCGTCGGGGTGGCGCCGGGACAATCGGACGCAGAGCCGGTCATGGCGCGGCTGCTCAGCTCGGCTGACTATGTGCGGCTGCGCGATCAGGTATCATACAAGCGGCTGGGCCAGCGTTTTGGCACCGCCGTCGATCCCTGTTTCAAGATACGCGATCTGCAGACACCCGAACAATGGGACGCGCGGGCGGCCCGCGTGCTGCCCGCGGCAATCGTCGGGCGTCCCTTCCTCGTGGCTCAGATTTCGGCGAGCTATGTCAAGGAAGATCTTTCCCAATGGTGCGATACGATGGCCGCAATGATGGCGGCGACAGAGCTGCCTGTTGCGCTTCTGCCCATTTGTCACCAGCTCAGCGATGCGGAGCTTTTGACGATCGTTCTGACGCAATTTCAGGCGCGCCTTCCACAGCTGGCCGATCGCGTCACACTGATCCCTGGCCGACTCACCGTGCTCGATACCGCGGCGGTGTTTGCTGTATCCAGCGGCTTTTTGGGTCCTCGCTCCACGCCGCCGTTGCCTCTGTGTCCTTTGCAAAGCCAATGGCAATCCTCGCCAAACAGATGGACGGCAAACATGCCCAGACGCTCGCCAATGCGGGATAGAGGGGATGGTGACCGACCGGATTGCCGACCTGCCCCGCTGTTTTAAGGCAGCACAGCAGCTCGATCTTGCGGCGCAGCGCGACGAAGCGATCGCCCGGGCAGACCGCGATTTTGACGCCATGTGCGCCGTCATCATTGCCGACAAGGCGCCACTACGCCCGCTGGACCCCGCCGATCTGGCCGAAATACGCCGCTTTGACGAAGCGCCCTGTGCGCCGCTGGCCATGAAAGTAAAGCGCGCCATTTTTCAGCAGATGCGCCGCGCCCCATCGCTGTGGCACCGCTATGAACGGCGCAAATTCTATCGCCGCTTTGCCATAAAATAGGCTCGCGTGGTCAGCCGGCCCCGGCTGTCGCAGTTGCCGTTCGGAGCCGACGAACGAACCGGGCCAGCGCGCCAAAGTCGAACAGGCCCGCTACCAGAGCAAAACGCTCCCGCAGCAGTTGCAGCACAACGCCTGCGATCAGGCTGCCGAAAAAGGCAGCTGGAAAGATCGCCCAGAATTCCTGTACCCCAAATGACCTCAAACCACGGGTCACCACAACCTGAACGGGGAAATGGATCACATAGAAAACCAGCGAATTACGCCCCACCCACTCGCCATAAGCAAAGGCAGCGCTGGACCGGTAGAATTGGCCGAACCACGTTATGAACAACAACATGCCCAGCGGGGCCCAGGCATAGGTCGCCTGATATTGGATAATCGTCCCGCTGGCGTTGATCAGCGCACCTGCAACCGCGGCCAGCAATCCCGCCATCCCCAGCCAGCAATTGCCCAGCAAGGCATATTGGCGGCTCGCTACGATATGCCCGATCAGGAAAAAGGCGAATAGGAACGCAAAACGATCCATCCGCAGAAAATCGGGGAGGACCGTTGATGCCAGCAAACTGGCAATGACGACCGGGATCAAGGGAATCTTGAGCCGATCGAGGACGAACATGATGAAATAATAGGCGGTCAGAAACCACAGATACCACAGCATTGTCGGCGCACTGATCGGCGTTTTCAGGATGAATTCTAACGTAAAGCGGCTTTCCGCCAGCAATATGACGATGCTCCACACCAGAAATGGCCAGTAAATCTGGGCCAATTTGCCCTCGGCATAGGGCAACAACGGCTTGCGCAGCGACCGACCAAGTAGCATGCCCGACAGGAAAATCAGTGTCGGCATGCGATATGGCCCGAACAGACGGTTAAACGCCATCAGCCAATCGGGAGCCCGGACGGCAAAATGATCCACCGCCACAGTGGCGTGCAGCAACAGCACAAGAAAGATACAGGTGCCGCGGACCGCATCCATCCAGGTCTTCCTGCCCTCGGCCAACAGCACCCTCCCCTTTCAGCCACACCATCGCCGCACAGATATACTGACCGATCCCTTAGCAACGCGGAACGTCGCTGACCACGCGCAATGACAATCACGAACTATGGAAAAGAGACGGTGGCGGAGACGGAGGTTTCCGAAAGCAATTCACAAGTATTTGTAATGACTTGCAACTTCGCGGCACCAACTTCTCGTTACCACACCTGTTCCCACGCGCATCAGCCAATGGTCAAAAACTGGTGTCTCCGCTTTATGCTCGAAGCGCCGAATCTTGTCTAGAGCTGTCCTGAAGTTTTCTGACCTTCTCTGCCGTTCGCTTGGCCTGTCGAGTTAAGAAGCGCAGCGCCACTTTTCGTTGACGAAACGCCTGAGTGGCCTGCTGCCGGTTTGACGGACACCGAGATAGGCTCATTCATGTTACACCTGCCTCGCGTTCGAAGTCGATGGGGCTTTTGTAGCCGATCGTCGAGTGTCGCCAGGTCGGGTTGTAGAAGCGTTCGACATAATCGAACACATCGGCCCTGGCTTCATCCCTTGACCGGTACACCTTCCTGCCTACCCGCTCGGTCTTGAGGGAGGAGAAGAAGCTTTCCATGGCGGCGTTATCCCAGCAGTTGCCCGACCGGCTCATCGAGCGTGTGACGCCGCTGTCGGCCATCAGGCGCTGGAACTGCTCGCTGGTGTATTGGGCGGATTCAACCGGTCGTCGCAACACCCAGCATTTGGAGGTTGCGATGAAGGTTCACAAGCGGGCGTCGGATGGTTGCACACGGCGACAAGCTGAGGCGGCAATCTTTCAATACATCAACGGGTTCTACAACACCCGTCGCAGACATTCATATCTGGGCGGCATCAGCCCGCTCGCATTCGAGGCCAAGGTGGCATAATGAGATAAGTGACCGGCACAAAACCGTTACAAGTCCAGCTTTCACCACGACGTATGCCGGGCTGGTGATCAGATCGTGGGCTTTCAGGAGGCGGTAAACTGTGGCTTCGGACACAAAGTATTGACGTTCTTCGGTAAATCGTACGGCCAGTTCGCGCGGGGACAGCTCGCTGTAATCCAGCGCGAGTCCGACGATCTGATCCTGCACCTCAGGCGGGATCCGGTTCCACACCCGGCTCGGCGCCGATGGCCGATCCTCCAGCGCCTCCGGCCCGCCTTCGAGGTAGCGATCATACCAGCGGTAGAACGTCCGACGGGCGATGCCGAGTTGGTCCAGCGTCCGCTTGGCGGGCAGGTGCGACTGCTCCACGATCCGGATGATCTCGAGCTTTTCGGATGTGGGATACCTCATTCGTCGTCGCCCCCATCCGCGATCATGCTTTTTTCAGCAGACGGTTTTCGAGTGTCAGGTCGGCCACGCATTCCTTCAGGGCACGAGCCTCGCGGCGCAGATCCTGCACCTCGCCAGTGGTCGCGGCACGGGCGGTGTCACCGGCCAGGCGGCGCTTGCCAGCTTCCATGAATTCTTTCGACCAAGTGTAATACAAGCTCTGTGCGATGCCTTCCTTGCGGCACAGCTCGGCAATGCTGCCCTCGCCGCGCAGACCGTCGAGCACGATCCGGATCTTGTCTTCAGCCGAGAAATGGCGTCGGGTCTGGCGCCGGATATCCTTCACCACCCGCTCAGCAGGGGCCTTTTGGGGCGCCGGTTTTTTCAAGGAGGGTTGGGTCTTCATCTTCGTTCCTTCGTCACTACGACGAAGACCCAACCTCCTAAAATCACAACCTCAAATCTGTGCCATTGGTGCTGACGGGGGACAAGCGAAGCGTCAATCAGTTTGGCACCACCGCCGGCACCCGACACAACTGCAATTGTGCCGGATCCTGCGCCCACTCCGGCTCCGGCACCAGCTCCGGCAACGGTTACCTCAGCGGCGCTTGCGCCGACCCCTGTGCTGGCGCCGATCGCCGATCTCCCATCGTTCAGCTTCAGCGCGACACAGCCCGTACTGGCGGTCGTTCAGGTCATTACCGGGTTGCCGACAGCGCCCATAGCCGCGGCGCCCGCCGCTGCAACACCGAACGCGCGGCGCCGAGGGGGCGCGGGAACCTGTCATCCGAATAAGCGGCACCGGCGGTTTGGATAATCTCTGGTCATTAGAAACAAGGCCTCTGCCGCGCCGTCATGCTTCAGTGCATGGCGGCGCGAGTGGTTTTCGCCGACCGCCTTGTCATGACATAATCATATAATCCGAAGCCAGCGCGATAACGCTGTAAGTATCTTGCCGCGGCGCATTTCTCTGTTAGCGTGACGCCCATGGGTGGCTTTCCTTTCAGCGCAATTGTTGGTCAGGACGAAATGAAGCGCGCGCTGCTCATTGCGGCGGTAGATGCGCGGATTGGCGGCGTCATGATCTTTGGCGATCGTGGCACGGGGAAATCGACAGCGGCACGAGCTTTGGCAGCGACACTGCCGCCAATTGAAATCGTGACCGGCTGCCGCTTCAATTGCGCGCCGGATGCCAGAGACGATTGCCCCGATCCATGCGCATCAAAACATAAATCAAAAATCCCGGTGCCATTCGTCGATTTACCGTTGGGTGCGACCGAGGACCGGGTGCTTGGCACGCTCGACCTTGAACGTGCCTTGGCGCATGGAGAAAAACAGTTCGAACCCGGACTGCTGGCAAAGGCGCATCGCGGTTTCCTCTACATCGACGAGATCAATCTTCTGGAGGATCATGTAGTGGATCTGCTGCTGGACGTTGCCGCTTCGGGCGAGAATCTGGTCGAGCGCGATGGTTTGAGCATTCGTCATCCTGCCCGCTTTGTACTGGTCGGCAGCGGCAACCCAGAGGAAGGCGAGTTACGCCCCCAATTGCTCGACCGGTTCGGCTTGTCGGTGGAGGTGCGAACGCCGGAAAAATCGAAGACCGGGTTGAGATCATGAAGCGGTGCGACGCCAACGAAAAGGATCCGGCGAATTTCGCCGCCTTGTGGGCGAGCGAAGATGCTAAAATTTTACGGCGGATTGCAAGGGCCAAGGTTTCGCTGGGCAAGGTCGAGACGCCTGACAGCGTCCTTCAGGACATGGCAGCCTTGTGCAAAGCCGTCGGCGCCGATGGGCTGCGCGGCGAGCTCACCCTGATGCGCGGCAGCCGTGCATTGGCGGCGCTCGATGGCAAGAAGACGGTGACCCGCGCCCATCTGAAAGCGATTGCTCCGCTGGCGCTGCGACACCGACTGCGGCGCAATGTCCTTGATGAGACTGGTTCGACCACCCGCATCGTTCGCGCGCTTGAAGACTTGTTTGGGTGAGCATCGCGGCCGCGCCTGACAACGGCATTAGCGACGCGGAACTCGCTCTCCATATCTTTGTGATTGATCCCACATTGTTCGGCGGCATTGTGCTACGCGGCGACGGTCCCGTGCGCGACCAGATGCTGGATTACGCGCGATCTGCCTTGGCCGCTCGAGGACCGATTGCCAAAATCCCGGCCAATGTTGACAGCGAACGATTGCTGGGCGGGCTGGACCTCGCGGCCACACTGGCCGCAGGCCATAAGGTTATGCGCCCCGGCCTGATCGATAACGCAGCAGGCGGCACTGTCATCGTGCCGATGGCGGAGCGCATCGACCCAAGTATCTCCGCCCATATCGCACAAGCCATAGATGGCGGGCGTGTGTCGGCGGTACTGCTAGACGATGGCCTCGATGGCGATGACGCACCGCCTGCCGCACTGATCGAGCGGACAGCATTTCATTGCGATGTGTCTGCGTTACGCGATATTTCACACACGCCCCTTCGCGGGAGCGCAGTGCTGCCGTCGGAGGTCAAGCCGCTGACCGACGAACAATTACACGCCATCGCGGCGACAGCCGTAGCCCTCGGCATCGGTTCGGCCCGAGCATTGATTTTCGCCCATGCCGCCGCCCGCGCTCACGCGGCTTTGCAAGGACGCAAGCAGGGCAACGCCGACGACGTCGCTGCAGCGGTGCGCTTGGTTCTTGCATCACGTGCAACGCGGGTGCCGCAAGATTATTTGCCGCCCAACCCACAGGATGAGCCGCCGGGAGGCGACGCTGGTGACGACGATCAAAAGCCAAATGTCGACAATATGGATTTGGACGACATCATGCTAGACGCCGCCGCCGCCGCGATCCCGCAAAATATCCTGGATCAGATCGCACAAAACAGAAGAGCGACAGGCAAAGGCCAAAGCGGCCGTTCTGGGCAGAAACAACAATCAACCCGGCGCGGTCGCCCGCTTGGCGCACGACCGGGGATTCCCGGCAACGGAAAGCGGTTGGCGCTGATCGACAGTCTGCGCGCTGCAGCGCCGTGGCAGGCCATCCGGCGGCAATCAGCCCATCCTGCCGACACGCGCCGCATCCACATTCGCAAAGCGGACCTGCGCGTGCGGCGTTATGAACAGCGCAGCGAAACCCTGACCATTTTCGCTGTCGACGCATCGGGCTCCGCCGCTCTCTCACGGCTGGCGGAGGCCAAGGGTGCCGTCGAACTGATGCTGGCGCAAAGCTATGCCCGGCGCGCGCAAGTCGCCCTGATTGCCTTTCGGCAGACCGGAGCAGAGGTCCTTTTGCCGCCGACCCGTTCGCTGACCCGGGCGCGGCGGGCGCTGGGCGCGCTCGCGCCAGACGCGCTTCATCTACAACGTGCAGGATGCTGTATCCAGACGTGCCCGCGCGCGCGGTCGTCCGCGATCGCCTCGCGCGGCAACGCCGTCACGTGCACGAGACCGTCGGCCTGAACCTGCAGCTCGACTTCGACTACATGTTCCCCTCGAGCTACCCGAACTTCGACTTCTCGGCAGGCCTGCAGCTCCGCCATCGGGGCCAGATCCATGAAGCCGAAGCGGCGCACGTCATTGTAGGTGATGCGCCGCGTGGGCCGAGATGGAACACCACATGGTCATGCACGGGATGCCGGTTCACGGCCTGATGAAACTCCCCCGGCTCGTGCGCGCCGGCGCCCGGAGCTTCGATGATGAAGCGGCCCGTCATGCCGAGATGCATGACGACGCTTTCGCCGCTCGAGAGCCATGATGAGATATTTAGCCCGGCGCGACAGCTCGGTCACCGTGAGCCCGGTCTCGTAGTCACCGAACAGCGCGGCGAACTGGCGCGCTCGAGCTTGAGGAACAGCTTCTCGGTGCTCGCGGCCTCGAAGCGCTGCTCGGTCACGTCGCCGTAGAGCGTGTAGTAGCGATCGGGCTCGATCGTGCCGAACAGGCGCTCCTCGACGAGCGGTCGGTCGCGCGCCGTGTCGAGGGCGATCGTCAAGAGCGTCGAGCCCTTGATTTGACCTTTGGCGAAGAACGCGAGCCGGTTGTCGCTCGAGGTAGCCGTCGACGAGGTCGGGCGGCTCGAGGGCGGCTTCGAGATCGCGATGCATCGTCGTGCTTTCGGCTAGACCTACGAGGATCCAGTCGCGCTGCTCGGGCGCGAGCCAGGCGCGGATCTCTTGCTCTTGCCGTTCGTTGAAGCGCAGTCGCACGCCGCTGGCGTTGCCGACAACGATCGCGAACGGCGGCCTGCCCTCGACTGTCTGTTCGCTGCCCGCCGCGTTGAGCTTCGAGAACAGGGTCTTGCCGTCGTGGCCGTCCGGTAAGAAGCCGGTGGACTCAGCGATGCGACGCACCTTTTGCCGAAGGAGCGGGATGTTCTCCGTGCTGCGTGCGTAGGCGCTGAGCGTGAACAAGCCCACGAACATGTGGGCTCCACGCGGGGGTGAAATGCCCGCCTCTAC
>JAAUPH010000065.1 GCA_012035435.1 Sphingopyxis sp.
GCCCCAACCGGTCTTTCCACTCTGGCGCCAATGCGGATGCAACAGAGGTGGTCATCCGCGTTTGCTACGCCGATCCGGTTGAATCCCAACGGAGGTTGGGGGAAACTGCAGATGACCCTGCACTTGATCGACTTCCGTCGCCGTGAGCGCCGCGCGTAGGCGCGCTACTATAGGTGCGCACGGCACGCAGAGAGTGGCGGAGTCCGGAGTACGGCTGGTATGGCTTGCATCAACCAGGCGGAAGTTGTCGGCATCAATCAAGGCGACGCAGTTTTCGAGTGAAAGCCAGGATTTCCCTCCGCACTCTTTGAAGAGCTGTTCGAAACGATCGCCCACCGCTCCAACGCGCACGCCAAAGTCTCGGACAAGTTCAGCAAGGATCGCCATGGCCACGACGTCCCCAGGTGTGAAGCTGGGTGCATGCCCTTTGTGCGGAGCCAAGGCGGGAATAGCGTCCCGCCATGTGCGAAACGCATCCACGGAAATGGACAGCAGTTCGCGTATCTGGCTCTGAGTATAACGCATTCGTGAGATTAACCCATGCACGCTGCGATTTCAATACGGGTCGCACCCCAACTCAATACGGGAGACACCCCAAGCATGTACTTTTTTTGTTCGAAAGATGCAACCCCACTTTGGTGTTCAATGATTTTCGCGGTCTTTCCGGCGGGACCCGCCAGCTTCGGACATTGAACCAATAAACGCGCAAGCAAGTCGGGCCTACCGGCCTCTCTCTGCAATCGTCATCAGAAGCGAATCGGGCAAACTTTGCCTAACGAAGTCGACTTGTAATGGTCGATTTCCGCCATGCTTTAGCCAAAATCAATCCGTCTCCTCTCGCCTGCTTTGCTGCGGCACAAATTCGAATTTTATCCTTTTTTGAGGACATTCTATTTCTGGCTACATTTCTTTATAATCTTATTTACCTTCAATGTCATCTCCTGCAATGCATCGGCGATCAGAATAATACCTCTTTCTGACGAGAATTTTTTGTTAGCATTCTCTTGATTTTCCTCGGCAAAATCCATGATATCAATAACCGAGTATAGATTAGCGCCGTCCGTTTGACAGGGCTTTGGCGTTGATTTCCCAGAGGCTCGCCGCGTTTTGAGATACTGCGGGCCCTTTCCAAGCAATTTATTTACTTCTGCCTCGCTATAAAAATACTTGAATGGCAAGAAACACATTTCTTGCGCCTGAATAAAAGCCTCTCTTATAACTGCTTTGATAAAATTTCCGTACAATTTCTTAAACAATTCACTTTCTTTGGAATTTTCGGCTGTGCACTCAATCATATAGTGAGCTACCATAGCCTTTGCATTGGCGCTCATTGCGCGACCAAGCGCAGTTTCTGGCGTCAATACGGCCCTCGTAACCCTCAAGGCCTGCTCTTCATCAAGGCTTGATAATTCCGAAATTATAGTGTCGACTGACATTTATACTTACCCCCGAGCAAGATGATCAGGCCTGTCTGTCCGGATTGGAAAACGGCTGGTGACGCTCAAGAACTTATTGGTAAATGGCGGACTGGCGAGGTGGACTCTCACTTCGCCAGCAGGCTACCGAGAATCCACCTTTTCTGATGTTTCACCGCTCCTTAATGCAGTGCCATTCCAATTTGTGGCAGCAAAATGACAGACGACAAGCTTGCATACTCGATTGCAGATGCTGCCGAGGCACTGGGGATTGGCAGATCGACGATCTATGAACTGATCTCGTCCGGAAAAATGCGGGCGAACAAAATAGGTCGCCGTACAGTCATAACAAAAAAAAGAATTAGAAAAATACTTGAATTCACTCCCAGCCTATGTGGAAATGTGAACTTTAGCTCGCGATTACCGAGTTAAATTTATTAAACAACATTACTCCGTCCATTTCAACCCCCCACTGCTCAAGGGCAGTTCGCTTTTCCTTCAAGTAACTGTACTTATTGTATGTCCCAGCTACACCGGGAATCTTGTGGGCAAGTACGCGTTCGATCCACTCTTGACTGACGCCTTGGCGCGCCAGTTCTGTCGCTACAGTCCGGCGTATGTCGTGAAATCCCCAGTCGTCGACTTTACTTCGTTCTCTCAACGGTGTCAGAATTTTTGAGAACCCGGAAATTGGTTTTTCGCCCTGCGTCGTCGAAAACACGCAATCGCCCCTCAACATGACAGGGCAAGAGTCGAGAACAGAACGGATTGCGGTTGTGATGGGCAGGACATGAGGCTCACCCGTTTTCGTGTACGCGCCAGGGATATCAATGACCTCTTCGCCCTCAACTATGCCAAACCAGCTTGTGCGCAAATTGGCAATCTCGGTGCGACGGCCTGCGGTTAAGAACAGCAACTGCACATAAGCCCGGTAGGGCTGTTCAAGTGAGAGCACCGCAGCCCAAACGGCCTGAATCTCTTTTTCATCCAGGACACGGCTTCTCGACTTCGGCGTCAGTTCCGGCAGGCGAGCGCCTGCCAGCGGATTTGACTGAATGTACCCTCGGTTGGCGGCCCAACTCAGAAACCCGGACAGGTGACGACGAACTTCTGTCCCCTGGGCCGCACCATCTTTGTCAACGGTGAGGTCCAGCAAACGGATGCAATCAATGCGCGCGATTGCATTCAAAGGCCTACCTTTCCAGTGCGGCAGCACCTTGCGCCTGAGTAGCGACTCAACAGCCTTTCCACCACGAAGATTGGGGCGGCAATGACGCACAAAAAACTCTTGCAGCAAGTTCTCGATCAGAAGCCGATTTCGTTCGTCTAAATCGGATTTCTGCTTCTCGGCCGGATCGATGCCCCGCTCAGCCAGATCATAGCGGCTCGCCTTTGCTTTTCACGAGCGATTGCCAGGCTGACTAAGGGGTACTGACCAAGCGTCAACCGCTTCAATTGTCCACGGCTGCCACTGGGCCCTCTACCTGCGATACGAAAGTGTAGAGACCAACTCTTTCGTCCGTTTGCGCCGACCCGAATGCAGAGGCCCGGCATCAGCGTGTCGAACACCTCGACCCGTTCTCCGGCCTTTGCGGTCAGATTTTCTAGTCCGATATCCGTCAGTCTGCGCTTCATGATCTGCCTGCCACACTCAATCCGGGGTAACCGGACGGGTAACAAGATAGCTTGGCTGCCAGCAATCAGACAAGGGCGTCCGCGGACATCGGTGGATTCTAACACTATGATATTGCTATCGTAATTAACACGCTAGCGAACGCTGGCGGACGCCAGCAAACAAAGCAAACTTACTTTGGTAATGGTGAGGTCGAGAGTTCAATCCTCTCTCGCAGCACCAGTTTGTTTTCTGATAAATCATTGAAAAGATTGACTGTGCGCCGGTGAGGCTGGCGCTGGCGCGTGTTCTTATCGTGCAAGATCGTGCGGAACGGTGCAGGAACAAGCAGGCAACTGCGGAATGATGCGACACAAAATTGACACAGCGCCAAACATGGTTTGTTCTGATGCGGGCAGCACAAGGTGCAAACTGATGGGCGGTGTGATCGGTGAAATGATCGGAACAGTGATGGCCGTGGCGCTTGCCCCGTTAATCATGATCTGGGCGCATATGATGCAAGAGCGCGGCCAAGCGGGCGTCTGGCTGGGCATTAGCGCATGGGCGCTTTTGTGCGCCGTCTTTTATATTGTGTTTGCTGATGGGCCAATTGGAACCTTAGGTGATTAGGCCCCTAGCCCCGCTTGACCATATCCCCGATTTCGCCAAAGGCGTCTTCGCTGAATGTGCGCGCTCGTCGCCATGGGCGTAGACATCAAGCAGCACGCGCGGGGATGACCAGCGGCCGCGCACGGCGGCGGTGGCGGCATCGACTTTCTGGCGCACAATCATTTCGGTGCCGAAGCCATGGCGGCCGGCCTCGTGCGTCGTGAGGCGTTGCCAGCTTTCTTTGGCCATGCCGGCGGTGACATCATCCCAATCGGCATAGAGCAGCTCGCGCCGTTCATAGCCGAAGACCAGGCGCGGGTGGCGCGGTGCCATGTTAGCAATGCCTGCCACCAGAAAGGCAGGCAGGCTGGCTGTGCCCGACATTGTTTGGTTTCGGTCGGCGATCATCTCTCATGCAAGTCCCATGCAAACATCATGCAAGTCATCAAAAAGCTGGCGGGACAAGGCGAAGACAAAGCCTGATGTATGATCTGAAAGGCATCGGTGAAAGCGGCCGGTACCAATTTGTCTTGCTTTCACTGGATATTAACCGTCTTCGTTAACCATGGCCATCATGGAAACGGAACCGGCTTGTGCGCCGGCGTCCATGAAATTGAGTGGCGAGTGGTATTCGGGGGTTGGTTTGATGCGCTTTGTTCATTTTGTCGGTTTTGGCGCTTTACTTGCGTTGGGCACATTCGGCGCCCAAGCGGCGGATGTCGGGGAAGAAGAGGTTTCCAGCATGGAGGGCGCCTATATCGTGGCGCGGCTGGCCGGAGCCTTCAACAACAAATCCGAATTTTCTATGGAGTTCAATAATTACACGACAGATGTGGTGAGCGAATATGATGATTATTCGTTCATGGGCGCGATTGCCTTTGGCTACAGGCTCGAAGATATGTTCAGCATCGAGATCGAGGGCGGCCATACGGCGGTGCAGGCGCATGCGCACACGCTGATGAATGTGCCGACGGCAAGTTCGACCGTCTCCGCCCGATTTGACGGCGACAACGCCGGCGGCAAGGCATCGGTGAGCTATGCCATGGTGAACTTTGTCACCGAACAGGAAACTGGAACTTTTGCACGGCCGTATATGAGTTTCGGCCTTGGTGCTGCGCAGGTGAATGTCGAGAATTTCAGCATCAACCTACCTGCCCCGATCGATCCGCTGACCGCCGGCAACGCGACACTCATCGATGACACCGAAATGTCGTATGCATGGCAGATCGGCGCCGGGGCCATCATCGATATCACCAAGAACCTGGCGCTCGAAGCCGGCTATCGGTATTTTCGTGTTGAAGACGTGGATGTCCGCACCAGCACCGACAATGAGACAGCCTTCAGCCTGAGCCAGCATCAGGCTCTGCTGGGCGTCCGCGTCAACTTCTGACAGCTTCCGGCTACAAAGATTTCGCCTCAACGAAAGTTGCGTCCGGACAGGCCGTATCAGCCTGTTCGACACCGGGTAGATCTTGGATCTCTGTTGCATCCGGTCAGGGATTGGCGGGGGGGGGCAATGCCGGTTCGGGGCTGTCGGTTCCTCAAATATCGGGTATCAGCGCAACCGGGTTCGGCGGACTTTATCCTTCGCGCAATGCCTTGTCGCGCATATCACGCACGGGCGACAGTAAGTAATCCATGACGGTGCGCTGCCCGGTGATGATGTCCACTTCGGCAGACATTCCCGCGATGATGGCGTTCTGCGCGCCAAAGCTGGTCATGTCGGCTTCCAGCTTGACACGGAAATACGGCTCGACGCCTTCCTCGCGCAACACATCGGTGGAAATATCGGTGACCTTGGCGCGAATGCCGCCATAAGTGGAAAAATCATAGGCCGTCAGCTTCACGACTGCTGGCAAATCTTTCCAGACCTTGCCACGGTCGCGCGGCGACAGGCGGATCTCGACCGAAATGGGCGCATCGAGCGGCACCAGCTGGACAAGGTTCTGACCGCCTTTCACGACACCGCCCTCGGTTGCCTGGAAAAGGCGGTGCACCTTGCCGCCGATGGGCGCGCGCACCTCAACTCGGCGGCTGCGGTCGCGCATGGCCGACAAGGTGGCGTCAAGCTGCTCGACCTTGGTCATGGTCTGGATTTTCTCCTCATCCGCTTCGGCGATGAAGGCCAGCTCGACCTCGTTTTGACGCCGGCGCAATTCACTCAATTCCACCTCGATTTGGGGAATCGTGTGGGTCAGGTCACTCAGCTTTGTCTGGATCTGCTGGAGTGCCGTCTCGGTCTTGAGCAATTCGTTGCGAGACGCCGCGCCGGACTTGACCAGCTTCTTGAGGCTCTGCACCCGCTGTGCCGTCAGGTCGAATTCCAACCGGGTGTTTTCCAGCCGCGCCTCGGTCTCGCGCCTTTCAAGACCCTTGCGCAGTGTCTGATCCTTCAGGATCGCCACGCGTTCCGCAATATTCTCGCGCCGACGGGCAAACAGCAATTCCTCATCAGCGCGCTGGACTGCCGCGTCCGGTGTCTGCAGGCTTTGCGGAAATGCAATGGCGGCAAGACCCTCGCTCTCCGCTTCCAACCGGGCCAGTTTTGCGGTCTGTGCCCGCAACTCTTGCAGGACCTTGGTGTGTTCGGCCTGGGAAAAACTGTCGCTGATCCGCATTAGCACATCATTGGCCTGAACCGTCTGGCCTTCATGTACGAGGATTTGTTCGACAATCCCGCCTTCCAGATGCTGCACAAACTGGTTCTGGAGCGATTGGACGACCTCGCCCGATCCGCGTGTGACGACATCGATTTCGGTGATGGAGGCCCACAGCGCGACGGCACAGATACCGACACAGGACGTCAACAGAAAGCTGCGGTGGCTGCGTGAAACGATCGAACCTGTGGCGCGTGCCGTGGCAGAAAGCGTGGTTTTTGTTGCCAAGGGAGCAATTGCGTGGCGGGAGCGAGAAGAAGTCATCAAGGCATCCGGGGCGTTCGATCAGCGCCCCGAACATGACGTATTATTGGCTTACATTTTGTTAACGAAAATGCGCCCATAACCGGCTTGGTCGAATTTAGTTAACCATAACGCGCGGATACGGGCCAGCCAGTGAGACTTCAGCAATATTGGCACAGGGTCGCCGGAAAACGCGCATCGGCGCTGCTGCAAGCCTTCGAGCCCGACTGGGCAATGCCGCTACGCGACTGCCTGCTGGCCTTATTGGGAACTGAAGGGATCGGCGCAAACAACACCGATACCGTGCCACATGTCCATGCGCTCAAGGCGCTTGCTGCCACCATGGATCGCGGCATCGATATCCGCACGCTGGCACCTTCCTCCGTTGACGCCCCGATATTGCCTTGCATTGCCATTTTCGCCCAGGGCGGCGGTGTCATCATCCTCGATGCAAGCCCGGATTGCCTGACGCTGTTCACCAGCCAGGATGTGAAGATTGTTGCCCGCACGGCGCTTGACGCCGAATGCACCCAGATTGCCTGTGTGCTGGCCGCCGCCCCGGTCGACGACGAGCATGACACCAACACTGAGGCCGGCAGGCTGTCGGCCGACATAGCCCTGGCCGGCAAGGGCGGCCAGCACGGCTTTGAGCGTCTGGGGCGTTTCATGTTGGCCCGCCATTCTTCGGCGCTCATGCAGCTGGTCGTGGCGGCAATCATCTCCAATGCCCTGATGATGGCATTGCCGCTCTTTGTCATGACCGTCTATGACAGGGTCATTCCGCATGGCGCGCTTGAAACCCTCTGGGCATTGTCGCTTGGCGTGCTGGTGGCGCTGGCGTTTGATCTTGGCCTTCGCTACGTCCGCACCAAATTGACCGATGCGGCCACGATGGGAACCACAATTGAGCTCCAAGACCAGTTGTTCCGCACATTGACCCAGACGCGCATGGCGCGGACTCCCGCTGCGGTCTCGGACTGGACCAACACATTCCGCGACATCGACAGTGCCACTGCGCTGCTGCCGGGCCTGTTCATCGGCGTTCTGGTGGATGTGCCGTTTGTCGTATTGGTGCTGCTCTTGGTCCATGCCATGGCAGGACCGGCCGTGTGGGCAGCGGTGGCGGGCATCCTGGTCTTCGCGCTTTGGGCCGCAGGCAACGCCGTGGTGATGCGCCGGCTTGGCGAAATCGAGGCAAAGGCCCAGAGCGCACGGTCGGAGTTGCTGACCGAAAGCGCCTGGTTGGCCCGCGCCATCAAGGCCGCCAATGCCGAAAGCAACCGCATCGGCCGTTTCGAGACGTTGCTGGTCAATCTGGTGCCCACGGGCCACGCGCTTCGCCTGATTGGCGCGATGCAACCGCAGGTGACCATGATCCTTGTCCAGGTGGTCGTTGTGGTCTCGGTGATTATCGGTGTGCACCAGATCATTGCCGGTTCCATGTCCATCGGCGCACTGGCAGCCACTACGCTTCTTGTGGGCCGCGTGCTGATGCCCATTGGCCAATTGATGATGCTGGCTTCCCGGGCCAACCAGTTGTCTAAACCGTTGAGCCGCGTGTTCAGCCTTATCGACCTGCCCCGCGAGACCGCGGGTGACCGTGCGCGCGGCGCATGGTGCGTGACGGCCATATTGAGTTGAGCACGGTGTCGTTTACCTTTCCGGGTGCCCATCGGCCGTCACTCGATTCGGTGACGCTGGAAATAAGGCCGGGTGAAAAAGTCGGCATTATCGGGCGCAGCGGCAGCGGCAAGAGCACGCTGCTGCAAGTGCTTGTGCGGCTCTATGATCCGGCGAGCGGGCGATATTCGATTGATGGTCATGATGCGCGGCAATATGCGCCGCAGGCGGTGCGGGGCGCTCTTGCCTACATGCCGCAGGAAGCTGACCTGCTGGATGGCACAGTGCATGACAACATCATGGTCGCCAATCCGGCGGCAAGCCGCGAGGAGCTTGACCAGGCGCTGGCAGCATCGGGTGCCGCTGATTTCCTGCGCAGTCATCCTGAAGGATTGAGCTGCCGCACGGGTGTCCGCGGGTCTTGCCTTTCAGGCGGGGAACGGCAAGCCGTCGCGCTGGCACGTACATTGATATCGCCATCGACCGTGCTCATCCTTGATGAGCCGACCTCGTCCATGGACAATACCACCGAAGGGCGGGTGATCCAAGCACTGCGCGACACTTGCGCCGACCGCACGCTTATCCTGTCGACACACCGGATCCAGGCGCTAGCCCTTGTCGATCGGGTGATATGGATGGAGCGCGGCCGCATTGTGGCCGATGGGCCGCGCGCCGATGTGCTGGCGCGCCTGCAGAAATCGGCCTGACCGGAAGCACCAGATACGGTTGGTTAACCCTGTCGGGAATAGTTTGTGCGGTGCGAACCACGCCGGCACATCCATTTACCAAATTTAGCTAAATTTGAACCTGTTATGAGACATGCGCGCCTTGGGCAGCGTCCTTTAATGGAACAAAACGGAGCATTTGCTTGGGACGGCGATCGGGAGCGGCGGAAGAGAACCACTGGCCGGGCTTTGTGGACGTGCTGTCCACGATTGTCATGGTCGTGACCTTTCTGCTGATCATCATGGCCATCGCGCTTTCGGTCATTTCACAAAACGTCGCCAAATCCTTCATCGCAAGCGTCGCCGAGAAAACCGCGCAAGGCGGCGGGGACATCGTGTCGGCCGCCGAACTCAGTGCCAGCAACGAGTTCGCAAGCGAGACGCAGGCTGAAAAGCCTGATCCCCAGGCAAAGCCCGTCACCGCGCCACCCAGCGCACCAAACGCGGCGGAGAGCGAAGCGGCAGCAAGCGCCGCCGCAGCATCATCGGCGGCTTCAGTCGCAGCTAACGACGCGCCGGCGGATGCCGAAAACACCGCACCCGAATCTTCGCAAGACAAACAGGCGGATGCCAGTTTTGCGCCTCAACTGGCAGAAGAATTGAAGTCATCCCAGCAGGCGGACGCCGGCAAGGAAATGGCCGTGCTCAGCCGGGAAGTCCTCAAGGAAGAAAAAACGGATTGTGGTTGCGTCACCCGACCGGACCACCGAAGAAGACGCAACAACGCGTGTCCAGCGTTCTTCCACACTGCTGACGCTGCAATTTGATCCGACAGGCACGCGAATTGATGAAACGACGTCGCAGGCGGTGACTTCTTACTTCACCGAAAACGCCGGTGCCATCAAAAATCGGCCATTGGTGATCTGGGCCTTCGCCAGCGCGGAAACCATGTCCGTCTCGGAGGCGCGCCGCGTTGCCTATTACCGTGCGCTGGCGACCCGCAACGAACTGATCAGGAACGGTGTCATACCGGAAAACATCAATGTCGAAATCCGGTTTGGCGAAAGTGCTGAAAAACTCAATACCGTGCAGATCGTGGCGATCCAGTGACAAAATCCTCGCCCAAGGCCCCGGATACATCCTTCCTGATCACTGGCAACCCCGCTGGCCAGCCGGCGTTCTACCCCATCACTGAAAATCGCCCGAACCGCGCCTGAGGAACCCGACGATGACACAAGAAATTCGCAGCCAGCTTTACAAGATGACATTCGTCTTGTTCCTGCTGTT
>JAAUPH010000066.1 GCA_012035435.1 Sphingopyxis sp.
GGCATCGATGCGGGGCGGGCGGACGACGCGCGGCCGCACCGGGACGACCTTCATGTGCGGAATGGGGACAGCGGCCGGGCTGCGGCGCGGTGTTCGACTGGAGAGCAAAAGGGGCTGTTGCTGTCGCTGACGCTGGCGCATGCGGATGGTGTGGCGCGGCACCGCGGAGCTCGGCCTTTGCTGCTGCTTGACGAAGTAGCGGCGCACCTTGATCCAGCACGCCGAGCGGCGCTTTATGCGCGACTGAGGGCCGGCGGAGGGCAATGCTGGATGACCGGCACCGAGGCCGCCCTGTTTGATGGCATTGCGGGACAGGTGACGCGATTTGCGTTAAAGCGCGATGGAATTCTGCGCGTTTAGAGTATCTCGCGCACCACATCCTGCGGGCGGCAGAAGCGGGTGCCTTTGTCGGTTTCGACGAAAGGGCGGTCCACATATGCGGGGTTGGCAACCATGGCGGCGATGATGGTGTCGTCATCGGCTCTGTCTAGGCCACGCTCTTCGGCGTCGGTGCCGCGCAGGCGAAGGGCCTCGCGCTGGGTTATCCCGGCGTCGGCAAAAAGCCGGCGGAGCTTGGCCTCGGTATAAGGCGTCTTTAGATATTCGATGACGGTTAGCGCGACGCCGGCGTTTCGCAGAGAATATCCAGCGTTTTGCGGGACGTGCCGCAGGCGGGGTTGTGCCAGATTGTTGCTCGCATGCGCGAAAAATAGCGCAAGGCGGAAGTCTGCGCAACCGGCCACCGCATTTTTGCTCCTGCGAGTGATTCGCATCTTGTCATTGAGAATTATTCGCATTAGTGGAATCGCTGTCCGCCGGGGGGCGGGCTTAGAAAGCGATACTCTCCCGATGAAAATTGTTGCTGTCGTTACCGCAGGCTTGCTTGCCGGTGTCTCTCTTCCCGCGCTGGCCGTGGAGGCTGCGCTTGACGCGGGCGAATATGACGGGCGCGAGATCATCGTGACCGGCACGCTCGACGGCTATCGCACGATCGATACGACCACGGGAACCAAGACCAACACGCCGATCATTGACGTGCCGCAGTCGATCACCATTGTGACGTCCGAGCAACTGGATGATCAGGCGATCCGGTCGATGACCGATCTGGCGCGGCTGGTGCCGGGCGTATCGGCGGGGCAGGGCGAAGGGCACCGCGATCAGCTGACCTTTCGCGGAAATAACTCCACCGCTGACTTCTTCGTCGATGGTCTGCGCGATGACGTGCAATATTATCGCGGCTTTTATAATATCGAGCGCGTTGAAGTGCATAAGGGCCCCAATGCGATGGTGTCTGGCCGTGGCGGCGGTGGTGGGCTGATCAACCGCATAAGTAAGGGCGCACTGGTCGGCGAAAACCGGGTCGAGGCTACGGCATCGGTTGATACGTTCGGTGCCTGGTATCTGGCCGCCGATGTGAATGCCCAGCTGGGCGCTGGCGCGGGTCTGCGCATCAATGCTTTCTACGAAGCGCTCGACAATCACCGCGATGCCTTTTCAGGCGAGCGCTATGCGGTCAATCCGGTGGTGGGCGCAGAGCTTAGCGATAGCGTCAAGGTTGAGCTGGGCTATGAACATGTCCGCGATGACCGCGTAGTCGATCGCGGCGTTCCGGGTGCCTTTGTCGGTACGCTGACGACGCCGACCGGGCCACCGACCGGGCTTCGCGACGCGTTTTTCGGGGTGCGCGGGACTAATGACACGGATTTTGAGGCGCATGTGCTGCGCTTTCGCGGAGAGGCTGAGCTCAACGACCAACTGACGCTGACCGCGCAGGCGCTGTATGGCGATTATGACAAGGTCTATAGCAACGTTTATCCCGCGAGCGCCATTAACCGGTCGGGTGCAACGCCGACGCTGGCAATCGAGGCCTATTCCGATCCGACGCAGCGCGAAAGTTTCATCGCCCAGTCCAATTTGGTATGGCGCGGCGCGACCGGACCGCTGGAGCATGTCTTGCTGTTCGGCGCGGAATTTACTACGCAGGATACATATAACGAGCGGATTAACGGTTTTTTCGGCGGCGGTGTGGCTGCGGCCAATCGCCGCGTCGATATACCGCTTAGCGCCAATCCCGTTATCCCGGCACCTGTTTTTGTCGCAGGGCCGACGGGCAATGGCAACCGCGCCGTGTCCAGCGACCTGTCGCAAGTCTCATTATATGTGCAGGATCAGATCAGCATCGGCGAGGCGGTCGAGCTGATCGCGGGGCTGCGCTATGATCGGTTCGACCTCACCGCAGTCAACGAATTTACGCGCGCGACCTTTGCGCGGGTGGACGATCTTTGGTCGCCGCGCGTCGGGCTGGTGTTCAAGCCCGCGCCCAATGCTTCCGTTTATGTAAGCTATGCCAAAAGCTTTCTGCCCCAGTCAGGGGATCAGTTCGTCAATCTGGATCTCACCAGTGCTGCGCTCAAACCCGAAAGCTTCGACAATTACGAGTTGGGGGTGAAATGGGATGTGACACCCGGCCTGTCGCTTACGGCCGCCGCATTTCAGCTTGATCGCGGCAACACGCGTGCCCCCGGCGCGGTGGCGGGGACGGTGGTGCTGACCGGCGAGCAGCGCAGCAAAGGATTTGAATTTGGCCTGACCGGTAAAGTGACGCCGATCTGGCAGGTCGCGGCGGGCTATAGCTATACCGACGCCGAAATTACCGCTACGACCAGTGCCGCACCCGTCGGCCGACGGGTGGGACAGGTGCCGCGGCATCAGCTCAACTGGTGGAACCGCATCGAAGTGAACGACATGCTGGGAGTCGGGTTGGGCGTGTTCCACCAGTCGAAGAGCTTTGCAACGATCAGCAACGTGGCGGTGATCCCGGCCTATACGCGCGTTGATGCGGCGCTGTTTGCCAAGCTTGGGGACCGGGTCGATGCGCAGATCAATGTGGAAAATCTGCTCGGCGAGCGCTATTTTCCCTTTGCGCATAACGATAATAATTTTTCGACCGGCGCGCCGCGAAATGCGCGGGTGACGGTGCGGGTGAAGTTTTAACTGCTCCACTCACGGCACAAATCGCACCGCTGCCCGCAGTTAAGACTGTGGCAAGTTGAGTTTGGTAAAGTTTCTCGGCTTTGTGATTGCTGGGGTCGCCGGACATGGGCGACGCGGAGGGTCATGGTCGGAAATTTGCCTGTTGGTCGTCGGTCGTTGCTGAGTGGTCTCGCCGCATTGGGCGCGGCTGCAACAACGCCGCTACGTGCGGAAATTTTCAATCCCTTTGCGGCGCCGGTCAGCAAGCCCTTTGATCCGCTGAGCATCGCGCGCGAACAATTGGTGCGGCACGCGGGCCGAATCGCGCTGACCGACCGGGTCGGCGTCGCAGATTTGGTCAACCCTCGCGCGCGCCGCGCTTTGCGCTGGTCCATATGCTGTCGGGCAAAGTCGAATATTTCCCCGTGACCCATGGCCGCGGGTCCGACCCCGAGCATGACGGCTGGCTCAAGAATTTTTCCAATCGCGTCGGCTCGCTGGCGACCTCGCGCGGAGCCTATAGCACGGGCGATTATTATTGGGGCCAGCATGGGTCATCGATGCGGCTGAACGGGCTAGAACCCGACAATAGCAATGCCGATGTCCGCGCGATCGTGGTGCATGGTGCCTGGTATGCTGAACCGACACTGATCAGCGAGCAGGGCAAGCTAGGGCGCAGCGAGGGCTGCTTCGTGTTCGGGGGCGATTTGCTGCCAGAAATTCTCTACAAGCTCGGGCCGGGGCGGTTGATTGTCGCCGACCGGTTTAGCGCGCTCCCCCAAATCGCACCGCCGCCACTGTCGCCGTTCGACAATGGCAATGTGGTGATGGCTGTGAGCGGTAACCCGCTGCCGTAAGGTTCGATGGTGTCCCTCCGCGAAGGCGGGGATCGATCACCTGTGGACTATGCCTCGCACCCGGGTGATGGACCTCCGCCTTCGCTGGGGAACAAAAAACTTCAGATTTCCTACCGCCCTACCGTTGGCACTACGATGCTCGGCACAGCCGGCTTTGAACTGGCCAGCATCGTTGCCGCAGGCCGCCCGGGCTGGGCAAAGCTGGCGACAACCGGTGCGTCGCGGCCATAGAGATCCTTGAACGTCGCCAGCTTGCCATCGGCCTTGGGCGCGGCGGTCCAATAGGCGACATAGACGGGGAATGGTCTGTCGAATTCAAAGCGCGTGGTTTCACCGCTGGCATAAGCCTCGCCAAAGGCTTCAGGCGTCTGGCCGCCGAACATCACCGCCATCAGCCCTGAAAAGTGCAGCGCGCGCTCTGTGCGAACGCAGCCATGGGAAAACGCCCGTTCGGCCGCGGCAAAGGCGGCTTTTGACGGGGTGTCATGCAGGTAGATCGCATGATCATTGAGCATTTCCAGCTTCATCATGCCCAGCGCGTTGCCGGGGCCGGGCGACTGGACCACTGACAAGCTTTTGCCCTTGCCCGTCCAAGTATAGCCCTGCGCCCGCGCAACCGCCGGGCGTGACGCTATGGTCGCGCCGATGCCTTCGTTGATGATGCTGCGGGGCAGCGTCCAGGTCGGGTTGATGATGATGCCGGTGGCCATCGGGTTAAGCTGCGGCGTGGCCGTCGTCACCTTGCCCACCACCGCCTTGTGCGTGGCGATGGTTTTCCCGGTGTGGACAACACGGGTCATATATTCGGGCACGTTGGTCACGACATATTTTTCGCCGAGCACGCGCGGCATCCAGCGCCAGCGTTCCATATTCACGCGAATACGGTCGGCCGCCTTGTCCTTGGTTGTGGCCAGAGCCGCCTTGAGCAGCGCAAGTCCGGGTGTTCGGGGTTGAGGCCAGCCAGCGCGCCGCCAACATTATTGCCCGACAGCGCGGCGACGAGCAGCTCGACCAGCGGTGTGGTGTCGGCATCATGATCGTCCATGAACCATTGTTTGCGCGCGGCGTTCGGCGTGCGCCCGTCGCGCAGATGGGTCGCGAGAAGCAGAAAAGTCTCGTTCGCGAGCTGATTGAGCGCCGGGCCTTTGCCCTGCGCGATGGCCGCAGTCAGCTTTCCGGAGCATAGTCGGCTGGGAACAACCCCTCTGCGGCCACCGCGTTGATCGCGGCGAGCAGCGCGCGGGCGTTGTTCTCTGTCCAATCGGGAATGGCGATGGCCTCTACCGGGGCGACCTCGGGAGCCTTGTCCTCGACCACATCGGGCACGATAATCCGGGTGCCTTCGGGATCGACATCCTTGCCTTCGGCTTTGATTGGGCATGAAGGGCGGGCGCCAGCAGCAGCGTTGTTGCCGTCAGCAGGAGCGTGCGATTGAAGGGGAAGAGTTTGCGCATGCGCGACTACTTAACGCAAGCGGCGCGCTTGGCAAAGGGCGTTTGAACGAGGGGGTTGCGCCAGATGCGATGAGCGGAGCGACAGCCCGCTCGGTTCATCCTTCCGCTGCATCTTGGCTCGCCAGCCACTCCTCCAGCCATTTGATGGTATAGTCGCCGCTGATGACGTCGGGGTTTTGCAACAGCGCCTGATGCAGCGGGATGTTGGTCTTGACGCCGCTCACCACCATCTCCTCCAGCGCGCGGCGCATCCGCATCATACAGCTTTCGCGGGTGCGGCCATAGACGATCAGCTTTGCGATCATGCTGTCATAATAGGGTGGGATCGAATAGCCGGCGTACAGCCCGCTATCGACGCGGACATGCATGCCACCCGCGGGGTGATATTGGGTGACTTTGCCGGGTGAGGGCATGAAGCTGCGCGGGTCTTCGGCATTGATGCGGCATTCCATGCTGTGGCCGCGAAACTCAAGCTGATCCTGCGTCACCGACAGGCTTGCGCCGCCCGCGATGCGAATCTGTTCGCGGACCAGATCGAAACCGGTGATCATCTCGGTGACGGGATGCTCAACCTGAATTCGTGTGTTCATCTCAATGAAATAAAATTCGCCATCTTCCCACAGAAACTCAATCGTGCCTGCGCCGCGATAGCCCATTTTGGCCATGGCATCGGCGACGATCGCGCCCATGCGCGCGCGCTCGTCGGCAGAGATGACGGGGGAGGGAGCTTCCTCCAGCACCTTCTGGTGGCGGCGCTGAAGCGAACAGTCACGCTCGCCCAGATGGATGGCTCTGCCATTGCCGTCGCCAAACACCTGAAATTCAATATGGCGCGGATTGCCGAGATATTTTTCCATATACACGGTCGGATCGCCGAATGCGGCCGCCGCTTCGGAAGATGCCTGACCCATCAGGCTTTCGAGGCTGGCCTCGTCGGGCACCACCTTCATCCCGCGTCCTCCGCCGCCCGATGCTGCTTTGATCAGCACGGGATAGCCCGCTTGATCGGCCAGCGCCCGGCATTCGGGGCCATAGGTGACCGCGCCCGGCGATCCGGGGACCACCGGCATCCCGAGCGCCACGGCGGTGCGCTTGGCCTCTACCTTGTCGCCCATGGTGCGGATATGTTCGGGCTTGGGCCCGACAAAGACCATGTCGTGCGCTTCGATAATCTCAGCAAAGCGGGCGTTTTCGGACAAGAAGCCATAGCCGGGATGAACCGCGTCGGCGCCGGTGATTTCGGCTGCGGAGATAATCGCGGGAATATTGAGATAGCTGTCCTTCGCCGCTGGCGGGCCGATACACACCGCTTGATCGGCCAGGCGCACATGCATCGCGTCGGCATCGGCGGTCGAATGAACGGCGACCGTCTTGATGCCCATTTCATGCGCGGCGCGATGAATGCGCAGCGCAATCTCGCCGCGGTTGGCGATCAGCAATTTCTCAATGGTCATGCGCGCGCGCTCCGCAAACCGACTGTCCTGAGCTTGTCGAAGGATGGTCCATGTCAGGCGATCGTAAAGAGCGGCTGGTCAAACTCGACCGGCTGGCTGTTTTCGACATGCACGGCCTTCAGCGTGCCGCCGGTGGGCGCAGTGATCGGGTTCATGACCTTCATCGCCTCGATGATCAAAATCGTGTCGCCCGCCGCAACGTTGCTGCCAATCGCCGCAAACGCGGCAGCGCCGGGTTCGGGCGAGAGATATACTGTGCCAACCATCGGCGACTTGGTAGCTGCAGCAAAGTTGTCAGCAGCAGGAGCGGCAGGCGCCGGAGCGGTCGGGACTGCGGCAGGCGCAGGTGCGGCGGCCATTGCGACCGGCGCGGCTACGGCGGTCATGGTGCGCGCGACGCGGATCTTCCATGTCCCATCCTCGACTTCGATTTCGCTCAGCCCGGTCGCATCGAGCATTTCGGCCAGTTCGCGGATGTAGCCGGGATCGATATTGATGCCGTGCTTTTCATGGTCGCCCATCTGATATTCCCATATTTGTGGGTCGCAGGCCTCGCCCGCGACGCGCCCCGTTTTTCTCAGTCCTCTTTGTCAGAGAGCGGCGGCGGCGTCCAGCGCCAGCGTGTAGCTGTCGGCGCCATGTCCGGCGAAGCAAATTTGCGCGGCCATGCTGATATAGCTTTTATGGCGGAACTCTTCGCGCTTATGCGGGTCGGACAAATGCACCTCGATGACCGGCACGGCGATTGATTTGATTGCATCATGCAGCGCAATTGACGTGTGGGTATAGCCTCCCGCGTTGAGCAGCACAGCTTTAGCCCCTGCAAAATGCGCCTCGTGCAGCCAGTCGATCAGCACGCCCTCGTGGTTCGATTGACGGCAATCCACGCGCACGCCAAGCTTGTCGGCCTGTTCGTGGAGGCGTCCGTCAATTTCGTCGAGTGTCGTCGTTCCATAAACCTCCGGCTCCCGCGTGCCGAGCAGGTTGAGGTTGGGACCATTGAGGACATAGATCAGCGGACTGGACATGCCTGCGCGGTATAAGGTTGCTTCGGGGTGATGCAACGCCCTTCCGCCGCCCAAAGAAAATGGGCGGCAATTGCTTGCCGCCCATCTTGTCGGACTAGAAGTGGAACACCAGACCCGCCATCGGGCGGATCGATTCAAAATCGCGGGTGGTCAGTTCGACGCGAATGCGTGCGCCCGATTCACCGGTCAGCCCGCCAAGGCCGGTTTCGCCAGCACGCAGGCCGACACGGCCGGCAACGCCATATTGCCAGTCGATCTGACCATCGACGCCCTTGGCGACATTGCCTTCAGCACCGATGAAAAAGGCGCTGAGCGGAATGTTCGCGCCAACGATGCCTTCAACGGCCGCGCCTTGACGATTGTTGCCGTTGATACGGTTGGGAATACCGCTGCCGAGCGTGTTGTCGTCAAAGCTGGCATATCCGCCCATCACAGCAACATAAGGTTCAAAGCCGAAAGCGTCGCTGCCGTCGGGTGCGGTGACATCATCGGAGGAAGCCGACGTTCTCCGGGATGTCGGTAATGGGGTGGGGCACGCGATGATCCCCTCTGTCATCGAACAGGACGAAATGTGACATTTTTGTCACGAACTTCGCTCGGTTGCCCTTCGGCGGGCGCTGCCTATATGCAGGGCGTTCGGTTTCGCACGCGGAAGAAAGCTGTCATGATCTCAATTACCTTGAACGGCGAACCTCGCCGCGTGGCGCAGGGATCGATTGCCGCGCTGGTTGAGGCGCTGGGCCTGCCGCTCGCCAAGGTCGCGGTCGAACGCAATCTGGAAATTGTGCCGCGCTCGACATTGGGCGAGGTGGAACTGGCCGACGGTGACCAATTGGAAATCGTCCACTTCGTTGGTGGCGGCTGAAGACCTCTTGTTTTTCGCGGGAATGACGAAGTTCGGGAATGGACCAAAGAATATGAGCTCGACCAACATGTCCGATAGCTGGACCGTCGCAGGCCACACTTTCAACTCGCGGCTGATTGTCGGGACGGGCAAGTATAAGGATTTTGCCGAGAACGCCTCAGCCGTGGCGGCGTCCGGAGCGGAAATTGTTACGGTCGCGGTGCGACGGGTCAATGTGTCCGATCCCTCAGCGCCGATGCTGACCGATTTTATCGATCCGGCCAAGATTACCTATTTGCCCAATACTGCGGGATGTTTCACCGCCGATGATGCGATCCGCACATTGCGTCTGGCGCGTGAAGCCGGGGGATGGGAGCTTGTTAAGCTGGAGGTGCTGGGCGAGGCCCGGACGCTCTATCCCGACATGCGCGAGACATTGAAGGCGACCGAGATTTTGGCGAAGGAAGGCTTCCTGCCCATGGTCTATTGCGTCGATGACCCGATTGCGGCGAAGCAGCTTGAAGAGGCGGGCGCGGTCGCGATCATGCCGCTGGGGGCGCCGATCGGGTCGGGACTGGGTATTCAGAACCGCGTGACCATCCGCCTGATTGTTGAGGGCGCGAAGGTGCCCGTGCTGGTCGATGCAGGCGTGGGTACCGCCAGCGACGCGGCTGTGGCGATGGAACTGGGCTGCGACGGCGTGCTGATGAACACGGCGATTGCCGAGGCGAAAGATCCCATTCGCATGGCGCGGGCGATGAAGCTGGCGGTCGAGGCCGGGCGCGATGCCTATCTCGCCGGGCGAATGGGCACGCGCAAATATGCCGACCCGTCGAGCCCGCTGGCGGGGCTCATCTAATCCCAACCTGTTTCTTCAAAAATCCGCGTGCCCTGAACTGGACGAATGGCCGTTCTTTCTTTTCGCGGCGAAAGAAGAATCCGACACTCGTTCGACAAGCTCAGGACCGGCGGAGTTGGGAATTGAGATAAATGTGGGCGGAGAGCTTGGAGCTTACCGCCCGCCCGACGCGACCAGATCGACATCGGTCATGCTGCCATCGCTGCGCAGCATGATGACATAGGCCTCATCACCCTTGGTCCCGCCCAGCATATGCTCGGCGCCCTGAACGCGGTGGTCGCTGGTGTAGCCCGCGCGCGTCGCCATGGTGTGGTAATAGTTGAGCACTGCCTGTTTCGACGCAGCGGTCTGGAAATTGACAACGCGGATATTGCACTTGCCGCCGGCAACGCCCGCAGCTTCGCGGATCAGCGCGCGAGGATAGACGGCGAAGGCGGCGGGGAGCCGCTTGGCCCATGCGTTGTTATAGGTAAGTTTGGCATCGCAGCTGCCTTTGGTCTGTTCTGCTGCCATGGCCCCAAGCGTGACGGGCTTTTTGGCGGCGCAATCGTCGCAGGGCTCCATCGGCTTGGCGCG
>JAAUPH010000067.1 GCA_012035435.1 Sphingopyxis sp.
GTGGTGCAGGCACCGGACCATCATGTCATTCGCGCCAGCTTCCTAGCCTTCGGGCCATCTAGCCTTGACTTCGAACTCGTATTCGATGTGTTGAGCGAGGATATCGAGGTGGTGGCCGACGGCCGAACCAAGGTTGGTATCGATCTGATCGAGGCGTTGAACGATGCGGGCTATGAACTCGCTTATCCGACCCAGACGACTTATACTGCGGCCCCGGACGGGACGCTGATTCTTCCATTTTTCGACCCCGATGCAAACGGCCCAGCGTCCCCGCCAAAGCATTGACGCTACGGCGCGCCGCATGCGCGGTCCACGGCTTGCCATCGCGCGCCGGAAGGTTCAGGAAGCGCCCCGATCAAGGCGGCAGGCAAAGGGAATGCGGCGATGAGCGGTATAACGGCAGAAGCGCTGAAGGCGCGCGTGGGCGAGGCGATCGGCACTTCGGAATGGGTGCTGGTTGATCAGGAAATGATCAACAAATTCGCCGATGCGACCGGCGACCATCAATTCATTCACATCGATGTTGAGCGCGCCAAGGCGACCCCCTTTGGTGGCACCATCGCGCACGGCTTTCTGACCCTGTCGCTGATGCCGCTGCTGTCGGCCAAATCCAATATTCCCCGCGTCGACGGCGTGAAGATGGGCGTCAACTATGGCAGCAACAAACTCCGCTTCCTCGCCCCCGTTCGCGCGGGCAAGCGCGTCCGCGCGGTGTTCAAACTGCTTGAACTCGAAGAAAAGCGCCCTGGCCAGTGGCAACAGGTGCAGGAAGTCACCATGAAATCGAAGGCGAAGACAAACCCGCGCTGATCTGCGAATGGATCAGCCAGTTTTTTGTTTGACGAGTAATCCCCTCCCCTTCAGGGGAGGGGCAGTGAAACTTGGCCCGGTGTAGCCGGGCCTTAGGCGAGCGGGGTGGGGCCTCACGGCCTTGCGCCATGCCGACAGACCCCACCCCAACCCTCCCCTGAAGGGGAGGGGCTTAGTTCAGGAGTTCCCCCATGCGTGACGCCGTTATCGTTTCCACCGCCCGCACCCCGCTGGTCAAAGCCCTGCGCGGTGCTTTCAACAACACCCCCGCCCCGACGCTGGGCGCCTATTCGATCCGTGCCGCCGTTGAGCGCGCCGGGATCGACGGGGCAGAGATTGACGATGTGCTGATCGGCACCGCGGTGCAGCAGGGTTCGGCCACGTCAAACATCGCCCGCCTTGCCGCACTGCGTGCCGGTCTGCCCGTCAGCGTGCCAGCCATGTCGATCGATCGCCAATGTTCATCGGGCCTGATGACCATCGCGACCGCCGCCAAACAGGTCGTGATGGACCGCATGGATATCGTCGTCGCGGGCGGGCTTGAAAGCATTTCCAAGGTCAGCGGCAGCGGCAAGATGTTCTTTGAACCCGACGCCGACCTCATTGCCATGCACCCGCACGTCTATATGCCAATGATCGGCACTGCCGAAGTCGTCGCCAAACGCTATGGCATCAGCCGCGAGGCGCAAGACGAATATTCGCTGCAATCGCAGCAGCGCACCGCCGCCGCGCAAGCCGCGGGCCTGTTCGACGCAGAGATCGTCGCCTGCGACGCGACCATGGGCGTGATGGACAAGGAAACGAAGGAAATCAGCTTCCACAAGGTCACCGCCGCGAAAGATGATTGCAACCGCCCGGACACCACATTGGAAGGGCTCGCCAGTCTGAAACCCGTCATGGGCGAAGGCCACACCATCACCGCGGGCAATGCCAGCCAGCTCAGCGACGGCTCGTCGTCCTGCGTGGTGATGGAGGCCAAGCTTGCCGAACAGCGCGGGCTCAATCCGTTGGGCCGCTACGTCGGCATGGCGGTCGCGGGCACCGAGCCTGACGAAATGGGCATCGGCCCGGTGTTCGCTATCCCCAAGCTGCTCCAGCGCTTCGGGCTCAAGATGGACGATATCGGCCTGTGGGAACTCAATGAAGCGTTCGCCGTGCAGGTCCTTTATTGCCGCGACAAGCTTGGCATTCCAAATGACATCCTCAACGTCAACGGCGGCTCCATCTCGATCGGCCACCCCTTTGGCATGACCGGCGCCCGCTGCACCGGCCACGCGCTGATCGAAGGCAAGCGCCGCGGCGTCAAATATGCCGTTGTCACCATGTGCATCGGCGGCGGCCAGGGCGCGGCCGGGCTGTTCGAGATTTTCTGAACGGAACACCAAACGCCAACGCCGGTTTCCTTCGCCATTGGGAGGAGACCGGCAATGGCGGACGAGCAAGAGATTAAGACAAAATTCTGGAAGGCACTGGAGTCGGACATGACCGTCTTCCTCGGCTTGGCCGAAAGGGAGGACGGCCACGCCCGACCGATGACCGCACAGCTTGAGGATGATGGCTGGAGCGGCGACGACTATCACGGCCCGGTTTGGTTCTTCACTTCAACCGAAAACCAGCTTTACCAGCAAATCAGCGGCAACGCGCGCGCCACGACGCATTTCGTGTCAAAGGGTCACGACCTTTGGGCGACCATACACGGCCGCCTCAGCACCTCGCAGGACCGCGCCACCATCGACCGCCTGTGGAACCGCTTCGTCGCGGCCTGGTATGAAGGCAAGGACGATCCCAAAATCGCTCAGATCCGCCTCGATCCAGAAGAGGCGCAAATCTGGATCGACGCGTCGAGCATCGTCGCAGGCATCAAGATGCTGATCGGCATCGATCCCAAGAAAGATTATAAGGACAAGGTGGCGACGGTTACCTTATAACCGGCCCGCATGGCATAAAGGGCGAGCGTTCTAGCGTCCGCCCTCATCCGTTCGCGCGGATCCAGCCTTCCAGCACTGGCGCGATATTTTCGCGCCATTTGCGGCCGTTGAAAATGCCATAGTGGCCGACGCTTTCGGCCATATAATATTTCTTCTTCGCTGCTGACAGCTTGGTCGCCAGTTTTAGCGCCGCCTTGGTCTGGCCCAGCCCGCTGATATCGTCGCGCTCACCCTCAATAGCGAGCAGCGCGGTATCGGTGATCGCCGCCGGATCAACCAGCTTGCCGCGATAGTTAAACTCGCCTTTGGGCAGCAAATGGCGCTGGAATACGACATCCACGGTCTGGAGGTAAAACTCTGCCGTCATGTCGCACACGCTGCGATACTCGTCGTAAAAATCCTTTTGCTTGTCGGCCTCTTCACCGTCGCCATCGACCAGATGTTTGAACATCGTCCAATGGCTCATCATATGATTGCCAAGGTTCATCGACATGAACCCGGCGAGTTGCAGAAAGCCCGGATACACCCGTCGCCCCGCCCCCTTGTAATAGGACGGCACAGTCGCAATCACATTGTGAATGAACCAGTCATGCGGCCGCCCAGTGGCGTGATTGTTCACTGCCGTCGGGCACTCACGCGTATCAATGGGCCCGCCCATCATGGTCAGCGTTTTGGGACGGCAGCGATGCTTCGCCGCATTCATCACCGCCACCGCGGCATAAACCGGAACCGAGGGCTGACACACCGCCAGCACATGCGTGTCCGGCCCGATAAACTCCAGCCACTCGATGACATAATCGATATAGGATTCCAGATCGAAACCACCGGCCGTCAGCGGCGCATTGCGGGCATCGCGCCAATCGGTGATCCACACATCATGCCCGGGCAACATCCGTTCGACCGTTCCGCGCAGTAGCGTCGCATAATGGCCCGACATCGGCGCAACAATGAGCAGCTTCGGCGCACCCTCGCTGCCGGCATGGATGAAATGCTTGAGCTGACCGAAGGGTTTACGCGCCTCAATCCGCTCCAGTACCGGCACGATCTTGCCGTCGACCTCGGTCGTATCAAGGCCGAATTTGGGCTTGCCGCGCGGCGCAGCCGCATGCGCAAATACCTCCAGCGCCGATCCGAACATCGATCCGCCGCCAATATAACCATAGGGGTTGGCGGGGTGCGCGATCACTTGCGCTCCCGCCGTGGCGAAAGCGCTCGCACCCGCTAGCCAAGCCTTTTGCATTTCAAACGCGTGATAAAGCATGAAATCGTCCTGCTGGGTCCGCGCGCAGCTGCTGTACGTTCCGTAAAGCACCAATTTACGCAGTTCGCATTTTTGTGCAATGCATCATTTTTGCTGACTTGGCACAAACTATGCGCCGCGCTACATGTTCTGCCCGGCCCATGGTGGACGATGGAGTGCCAATGTCCGAGAATGCGGGCCACCGCTAACATCCCGGCGTAAAGGGATGATGGCTGAACGCCGCTGACAACAGCGTCAGCGCGCGCCGGTGGCATATCCATTCGGACGACTTACAATGAACATTTCCAAAGCTGAACAGCGCGTGCTCCACGCGCTGGCGCAGGGCGGTGAGATTCGCCACCGGCGCGATTCCACCGGGCGCGTAATCGAAGCGCCCTCCTACACCCGCGAAGGTTATATCCTGACCGATGGCACCATCGCCGTGTTCAACCGGCTTCGGCGGCGCGGCTTTATCGCCTCGCAGGGGGGCCGACCCTATCGCATCACGCGCGAAGGGTTGGGCGCCGTGCGGGCGCAGCTAGATAACCGATAGACTGGTTGTTCAGCTGCACTGAATAGCCTCGGTACCACAGCTACACAGCGCCGACCGCCTCGCCCATTGCGGCGGGGCGGTCGGCGCTGCTAGGGCCAAAGCCATGGTTCAATCAGAAACAACCGCGCCCACCGAAGCTCCCGCCCAGGCGCGGAAACTTTCCAGCCTCGCCATGATCTGGCGGTTCGCGCTAAATTATCCCGGTAAGATCGCCTGCGCGGTCATCGCGCTCGGCTTTGCAGCTGCGCCACACTGGCGATCCCGTGGCAGTTCAAGGCGATGATCGACAGCGGCTTTGTCGCGGGCGGCGGCGATATTGCTCCACATTTCCGGTATTTTTACATGATCGTCATCGTGCTCGCGCTTGCCACCGCGATGCGCTTTTACTTCGTCAGCTGGTTGGGTGAGCGCGTCGTCGCCGATATTCGCGGCGCGGTGCAGCGCAATCTGCTCCGCCTAGCGCCCGCCTATTTTGAAGAGAATCGCCCCTCCGAAATCGCCAGCCGCATGACATCCGATACCGCGATCATCGAACAGGTTGTCGGCACTACCGTCTCGGTTGCGCTGCGCAATGCGGTGATGGGGATTGGCGGCATCGGCCTGCTCTTCACGCTGTCGCCTCAGCTTACCGGCGCGATGCTGCTTGGCATACCGGTCATCATTATGCCTATCATGCTGCTGGGTCGCCGCCTGCAGAATATCTCACGGTCCAGTCAGGATCGCGTCGCCGATATCGGTGCGATGACTGCCGAACAACTCGGCGCGATGAAGATTGTACAGGCCTTTGGTCAGGAAGGGCGTGAGGCCGACCGCTTCACCACTGCCGTTGAAGCCAGTTTCGCCACCGCGCGCCGCCGCGTCCTCCTCCGCGCGCTGATGACCGCCATCGTCATCGGGCTGTTGTTCGGCGCAATCACGACCCTGCTGTTCTTTGGCGCAAAAGAGGTCGCCGCTGGACGCATCAGCGGCGGCACCATCGGTGCCTTCGTCCTTTACGGAGGCCTCGTCGCGGGCGCATTCGGCGCACTCACCGAAGTCTGGGGCGATCTCCTCCGCGCGCCGGAGCCTCCGAGCGGCTGAGCGAACTGCTGAATGCCGAACCCGACATCCGCGCGCCGGCAACCCCGCGCGCGTTGCCCGAACCTCCTCTCGGCGCGCTGGCCTTCCACGAGGTCGAGTTTCGCTACCCGACCCGACCCGACGCCCCTGCACTCCACGATTTCACACTCAGCATCGCCCCGCGCGAAACTGTCGCCATCGTCGGCCCGTCGGGCGCAGGCAAATCGACGTTGTTCCAGCTCGCTCAGCGCTTCTACGATCCGCAAAGCGGCACCGTAACCATCGACGGCACCCCGCTGACCGATGCCGATCCCGCCGATCTGCGCGCGCGGCTCGCCATGGTCCCGCAGGAAACGGTGATCTTCGCCGCCAGCGCGCGCGACAATCTGCGCTATGGCAATTGGCTCGCTGACGATGCCGCCATCTGGGCCGCTGCCGATGCCGCCAACGCCTCGGAATTTCTCCGCAAGCTTCCCGACGGTCTCGACACTTTCATGGGCGAAGGCGGCGCACGTCTGGTCGGGCGGCCAGCGTCAGCGCATCGCCATCGCCCGGGCCTTGCTGCGTCAGGCGCCGATCCTGTTGCTGGATGAAGCCACCTCGGCGCTCGATGCCGAAAGCGAACGCCTGGTTCAGGACGCGCTCGACCGCTTGATGGCCGACCGCACCACGGTCGTCATCGCCCACCGGCTTGCCACAGTCCGCGCCGCAGACCGCATCATCGTGATGGACGAAGGCCGCATTGTCGAGCAGGGCCGCCATGACGCGCTGGTCAACGCTGGCGGCCTCTACGCCCGCCTTGCCCGCCTGCAGTTCCAAGAAGCCGCCTGACCCTTTTCGTACAGGAGCCCGCCATGATCCACGCCCAGACCATCCCCGTGTTCGAGCAACAAACCCGCGCCCTCATCAGTCAGCTGAGCAAGGCCGCCGGCTGGTGCGCGGACAATGGCGTCAGCGAGGCCGACCTGCTCGACACTCGCCTCGCCCCCGACATGTATCCACTGGCCAAACAGCTGGATTTTGTGGTCGCACAGCTGGTGCAGCCGATCCGCCGCCTCGCGGGTATCGACCTCGCCGATCCGGCCGAGGCGGAGCCGACCATCGCCGCGCATCAAGCCCGGCTAGAGGCAGCTCTGGCGCTGATCGCAACTGTCAATCCCGCCGCGCTCGACACCAACCCCGACCGGATCGTCAGCATGGACCTGCCCAATGGCATGGCGTTCGATCTGCCCGCGACCGCCTATGTTCGCGACTGGGCACTGCCGCAATATTGGTTCCACCTGATGACGGCCTATGCGCTCATCCGCATGCGCGGTGTCCCCATCGGCAAGGCCGATTTCGTACCGCATATGCTCAAGCATCTGCGCAAAGCTTAGCTCAGATCAGCGGGGCGTAATCCGCAATGCCAGGAAAGCCGATCTGCGTCGCACCATGGCGGCGGATTGCTCCAATAGCTTCGTTCACACGCAAATAGCGCGCCTGCGCATCGGGTTCGAGCAAGATAGCGGCGGGTTCAGGAAGCGCACGCGCAGCCGCTACCAACCGCCCCAACTCGGCCAAATCGACCGCCTCGCCATTCCAGCGGATGATGTCGGATGTATCGATCGTCACCATATTGCGGTCGATAATCTTCGCGGTGGGCGGGCCCGCCGGAAGTTCGATGTCGACGCTATGTGTCGGCTGCGGAATGGTGATGATAAACATGATCAACATCACCAGCATCACATCAATCAACGGGGTGGTGTTGATGGCGGGAACGGCGTTCGGATCCTGACGGAAAATACTGCGACGACGACGCATTGATCTTCTCCCCACACACGCGGGCAAATCAAAATGCCGGTCTGGCGCCATCGACGCCTACCCCGCGCCTTGTCTCCCCGCTTTGCAAAGCTGTTGACGCGGCTTCGCCTAGTCGCGGGCCGGAGAGACAATATACTATAATTCGGCCGTGACAAGCGTGGTCGTCAATACCCAATGTAATGCGAATTCCCGGCATAAAAGAAAAGGGCGGCACCTTGCGGCACCGCCCCTTCCTGTTTCCAACCCTCGCGGGCGGAAATCTTGCTTACATGCCCGAACCCGGACCGTAAGTGATTTCCACGCGGCGGTTCTGCGCTTCGCGCACACCGTCAGCGGTCGGCACGCGCGGCTTGGTTTCGCCGAATGCTTCGCCGGTGATCCGGGCAGACGGGATACCGCGACCCGAAAGGTAGGCACTCACAGCGGCATTGCGACGCTCGGCCAGACCGATGTTGTACTTCGGCGTACCAGCGCGGTCGGTGTGACCGGCCAGCATCACACTTGCCGTGCCGCAGTTCGCGTACGCGGTGACGGCGCTGTTGAGGATGCTCGCGGCCTGCGGAGTGATGTCCGACTTGTCGAAGTCGAAGAACACGACGTAGGGCCCGGTGTTGCAAGCAACCTTGGGCGGCGGAGGCACAGCCACCGGCTCGGCCATCGGCTCGGCGCCACCGAAGTTGTAGGTGATCGAGCCCAGCAGCGAGTGGCTGTTGAACTTCGTTTCCAGATCACGGCCCAACGGGTCGACAAGGCTGACGCTGGGCACGTTGAAGTAGCGATACTTCAGGCCGACATCCCACGAGTCGCTAAGCGGAGCGCGGACGCCGGCCAGCAGCTGCCATGCAAAGCCGGTGTCCGAATCGTTCCAAACGCCCGGGCCGTTGGCATTGACACGGCCATCCATATCGACGCGAGCAACACCGACGCCGCCGCCTGCGAAGGCCTGGAGGCCGTCATCCGAACCAAAATCAAACAGGCCGTTGATCATAAAGCTCAGCGCGTTCGCTTCGCCCAACGCTTCGCGCGTGTCGGAGAAGGTGTTGAAGCCGCCGGGAGCAGTTGTCGAGGGATTCAGCGCAAGGCCTTCGGTGCCAGCCTGCACGTCCTGCAGATCAGCCGCACGATAGCTGGCTTCAGCTTCAAGGCGGAAAGCGCCAAAGTCGTAGCCGACCATTCCGCCGAAGTCGTAGCCGGTGTCGTAGTTGGCAGCGGCGTTGTTCGCCGCACCGTCTACATCAAGGCTCTGGTCTTCGACGATCATGACGCCGCCATCACCCTGAATGTACCACTGACCTTCACGGGCCATGGCGGGTGAGGTCAGCGCGGTCGAAGCCATCGCCATCCCAATGACGAGTTTGCGCATTCTAAAATTCCCCTTTGTATTGGACTTGAGGCACCGGCTGTCTCTATCTTTTCCCCTTCAATGAGGCAAGCGGTCAATGCCTTGTTGGTGTTGCAAGAATGTCGCGTTGCCATGCCTGTGGAAAAAATGCAACCGCGAAACGCTCACGATTCAGCCATTCCCCGCCATTCAGCTGCTGTGTTCACTCAGTACGCCAACCGCTGTTAGTGCCTGAATCAGGTCCGCAACCGCCTGCCGGGCCTGGGCATCAATCACAGCGCCGCCGATTGGCACAGCTGGAGCGTCCGCGCGTGTCCAGGTTGACCGGGAACACCAGCTGATGGCCTGCGGCTTGATCGAAAACCAGCATCCCCTCCTTCGGGGCAACGAAATGCCATGCGCCGCTGATCCGCACCGCAAGGTTGTGTTCCTTCCCGGCCCCACGCCTCGGCAGCCGGAGCGGTGATGCGAAAGCTGGTGCCTTCGGAAGGCGTCGAGGGCGGATCGGGCTGCGATGACAAAACGCTATGCGCGTGCAGGGCATCCAGTAGACACAACGCCTGATTGACGAAAAACTCCTTCTGCGCCTGCCCTGCGAGCGTGGCTGTGCTGCGGGCCGCGCAGGCCTTCGGGTTCGGCGGCAGAAAACAGTTGCGCCTGCGCCCCGCTGCGGAAGCGGATGCGATGCAGCGAAGGTTCGTAGATGGGCCTGTGATCCGGACGGCAGACCGCCATCAATCCGCTTTCCCCCTCGACCATCACGGCACGTGCTTCGGCAAGGGAGGATGAGATCAGCGCGATCCGGGCGTCGGGGTTTGCATCGGCGATCATCCGCACCCATTCCGCGCCCGATCGGGTCTTGCCGAAGCCGCGCCCCGCCATGATCATCCATACCCGCCAGTCCCCCGATGGGGGCAACTGTTCGGGCCGGGCCGCATAGGGCCAAATGTATCCGATGCTGTTCCGCTCGGTTTGATCGAGTGCACGGCTGACTTCGTCGCGAAGTTGGTCGCCTTCAGGCGAATCATCAGCGATCATGTCGTCATAGGGGCCGCTCATCCCTTCTTCGCCTCGGCAGCGGCCTTCTGGCGCGCGATGCGGCGGCGGATATCCTCGATCTTGCGGTCGATCGAGGCGCGCACTTCATCGGCGCTGACATCGCGCACTGCGCTGGCCCCGCGCGCGGC